>NZ_JAHLPI010000017.1:0-291853 GCF_018917825.1 Ruminococcus sp. MSJ-25 | reverse complement strand
TAATATGAGAGCTTCGCTCTGCTGCCATACTCTTGAAAACGCAAACAAATCATATCCTGATATAAAGGGCTGTATCATCCACTCGGACAGAGGCAGTCAGTATACAAGCGAAGAGTACCGAGCTGCTGTAAAGAAATATGGGATCATTCAAAGCATGAACAGTGCCGGTGGAAGATGTCATGATAATGCACGCTGTGAAAGTATGTGGGCAAGAATGAAAGAAGAGCTGTTCTACAGCCGTGAGGACAAGCCGGAGAACTACACTATGAAAGAGTTGAAGACCATGATCTGGAGATATTTTATGAGTTACTGGGCCAACAGAAGAATCTGCACCGCCAACGGTGGTCTGCCTCCGGCAGCCCGAAGAAAGCTCTACTATGATCATATCTTTCTCGTTGCATAATTCTTGTTCGAATAAAATGTGTCAAGTGATATTGACAAAACCATGGTGTCGATTTTATATACCCAACTGTTTCAGCAGTTATTCTATGCTGCCGACCATATCCACAGAGGTTCGCTTCCCGTTCCCGTTCATTTTCTGATGGACGAATTTGCCAATGTTTCATTGCCGGATGACTTTGACAAGATACTTTCGGTAATGCGTTCCAGAGGTGTGTCGGTCAGTATCATCTTACAGAACTTGGCACAGCTTAAAGCCTTGTTTGAAAAGCAATGGGAAAGTATCGTGGGCAACTGCGATGAATTTCTGTATCTTGGCGGCAACGAGCAAAGCACACATAAATATGTGTCGGAGCTGCTTGGTAAGGAAACCATCGACACGAACACTTACGGTAAGAGTTCCGGGCGAAGCGGTAACTACTCCACCAATTATCAGATAAGCGGTCGTGAGCTTCTCACTCCGGATGAAGTTCGTATGCTGGATAACCAATATGCGATTTTATTTATCCGTGGGGAGCGACCGATTATGGATTTTAAGTACGACATCTTGAAGCACCCGAATGTGGCACTGACCACAGACGGAAAAGAAAAACCGTACAAGCACGGAGAAGTGACGATACCGCACTCATCTATTTCTGTTCTTGCTATTGACCCGGATGAGGTTGAGGAAAGCAATTACGGAGAAACCACTTATGAACTTCTGTCCGATGAGGATTTTGAAGTAGATAACAATTTTTAATCACAGGAGGAAATTACAATGAGATTTTTTAAGAAAAACACAGAAAACAAAGCAACTTCTAAACTGCCGATGACCGGAAAGGTCAAGAAAGGCTATCGTGCTTATTGTGTGGCAGTATTGGCGATGACCGTTGTACTTGGTACAGGTGTAACCGCATTTGCGGCGAACGACCCTATCACAGTTGTAAACAATCTGTCCGATTTCATTTTCGGACTTATCCGTGCAATCGGACTTATCCTGCTCGGCTTCGGTATCGTGCAGGTCGGACTTTCTTTGAAGTCCCACGACCCGTCCCAGAGAGCAAACGGTTTTCTTACTCTTGCCGGAGGTATCATCATTACTTTCGCAAAAGAAATCCTTACTCTTATCACAGGCTAAGAGACAACAGTTATCACAGGGCATACTCGGCAAAACGGGTATGCCCCATTTTTACAAGGAGGTGCGAATGAATGAGCGATAACTGGGTAGTTCAAAACCTCGAAAACGCTCTTGAAACTTGGAACGATAAATTAAGTGAGATATGGCGGCTTTTAACCACAACACCGCAGGATTTCAAAGGCGGAAGCATATGGAATGTGATGGTAACAATCAACGGAGCGGTTCAGGCAATCGGGCTTGCACTATTAGTGCTGTTCTTTGTGGTGGGAGTTGTCCGTACCTGCGGAAGCTTTACCGATGTGAAAAAGCCGGAACACGCACTGAAATTGTTTGTTCGCTTTGCCATTGCCAAAGGAGTCATAACCTACGGTATGGAGCTTATGCTTGCTTTATTCAATATCGTTCAAGGTATCATTTCAACCATTATGACATCATCGGGATTTGGAACACCGAATCAAACGACGCTCCCATCCGAAATGGTAATAACCATTGAGGACTGCGGATTCTTTGAAAGCATTCCGCTATGGGCAGTAACTTTGATAGGCGGTCTTTTTATTACGGTGTTGTCATTCATTCTGATAATGACGGTTTACGGCAGATTTTTCAAACTGTATATGTACACGGCATTAGCACCGATACCGCTATCTACCTTTGCCGGAGAACCGACGCAGAATGTGGGCAAGAGTTTTATTAAAAGCTACTGTGCGGTACTGCTTGAAGGTACAGTAATCGTGCTTGCCTGTATTATCTTCTCGCTGTTTGCATCAAGTCCACCGGTAGTAAACCCGGACGCTGCGGCAGTCACACAGGTATGGTCATATATCGGAGAACTTGTATTTAATATGCTTGTTCTTGTCGGTGCAGTGAAGATGAGCGACCGCATTATCAGAGAAATGATGGGCTTATAACGGAGGTTCAAGAAAATGAAAAACACAAACAGAACAGGTCGGCAGAAATATTTCTCTGCTGACCGTAGATGTAAAGACTGCGTGTATAACGGCGGTAAAAGAAGGGGCGAGCGTATCTGCCTTACGGATGTTTGCGTTGTGCCTTCTGTAAAACGCCAAATTCGCAGAGAAAGGAAGAACAAATGAAAACAGTACAGATATATGATTTACACCTCGTTACCGGCGAGGTTGTTCAGGCGGTTGAAGATTATGAACTTAAAGGGAAGAAAACAATTGTCAGCCTTTTTCAAAGAGCAGATGATGAGGATATTTTTCTCATTACAGATTTGCTCTTGGGTTCTTGTTATATTCCGAAAAAGAATATTGCGTATATTACAACCGGAGATGTCAGGGTTGACGCTGAACCAGACCGATTTGAAACAAATACTTGCTTGTTAAGGAGAGTGAAGAACTGTGGAAGTGAAGATTAACAGAGAAATACGAAATTACACAGAATCAATGTTTTTCGGACTGTCGCTCAGGCAGTTCATTTTTTCTGTATTTGCGTGTGGTGTGGCAGTAGGATTGTACTTCTTACTCAAACCACATCTTGGAACAGAAACGGTATCGTGGGTGTGTATTTTGGGAGCAGCACCCTTTGCGGCTCTCGGTTTTGTGAAATACAACGGAATGACAGCAGAGAAATTTATCTGGGCGTGGATTAAGTCCGAATTTCTTATGCCAAAGAAGTTGGTCTTTCACTCTACAAACACCTATTTAGAGTTGATGAAACCGAGCATTGAGAAAAAGACAAAGGAGGCTTACAAGAATAATGATTAAGACATTAAATAACATCTTTAAGCAGGATAAGGAAAATTTCGTTGTGCCAAAGGGTGTGCAGGATTGTATTCCGGTTACTGCTATCTATGATGACGGTATTTTCAGATTGGGCAAAGATAAGTATTCCAAATCCTTTAAGTTCACGGATATTAACTATGCCGTTGCCAGCCGAGAAGATAAAGAAGCGATGTTCCTTGAATATTCGGAACTGCTTAACTCTCTTGACAGTGGAGCAACCACAAAACTCACTATTAACAACAGACGACTGAACCGTTTGGACTTTGAGAAAACAATCCTTATCCCAGAAACCGGAGATGAACTGGACGAGTATCGAGAGGAATACAACAAAATGCTGCTTGATAAGGCAACGGGAGCAAATTCAACGGTGCAGGATAAGTATGTGACCATCTCCATCAATAAAAAGAATGTGGATGACGCAAGAACCTATTTTGCCCGTGTAGGTGCAGATTTGATTTCACACTTTTCACGACTTGGCAGTAAGTGTGTGGAACTTGAAACGGATGAGCGACTTCGCATTATTCACGACTTCTTCCGTGTGGGGGAAGAAACTTCATATCATTTTGATATTAAGGAAACCCGAAAGAAAGGACACGATTTTAAGGACTATATCTGCCCGGACTCTTTAGAATTTGAAAGTGATTATTTCAAAATCGGCAATCGTTATGGCAGAGTTATCTTTCTTCGTGAATATGCGTCCTATATCAAAGACAGTATGGTGGCGGAACTTACGGATATGAACCGAAATCTGATGATGTCCATTGATATTGTACCTGTTCCTACCGATGAAGCAGTCAGAGAAGCCGAAAACAGATTGCTCGGTGTAGAAACCAATATCACGAACTGGCAGAGAAAGCAGAATCAGAACAACAATTTTTCGGCTACCGTTCCATACGATATGGAACAGCAGAAAAAAGAAATGAAAGAGTTCCTTGACGACCTTACCACCCGTGACCAGAGAATGATGTTTGCAGTGCTTACGATGGTGCATACCGCAGATACCAAAGAACAGCTCGATAACGATACGGAAGCGTTGCTCACAACAGCGAGAAAACATCTTTGTCAGTTTGCCATTCTTAAATTTCAGCAGATGGACGGACTCAATACCGTTATGCCATACGGTACAAGGAAAATTGACACATTCAGAACCCTTACAACAGAGAGCCTTGCAGTGTTCATTCCGTTCAGGGTTCAGGATATTTACCACGAGAACGGTATTTACTACGGTCAGAATGTTATCAGCAAAAATATGATAATTGCCGACCGAAAACAGCTTCTTAACGGTAATTCCTTTATCCTCGGTGTATCCGGCGGCGGTAAGTCCTTTGCGGCAAAGGGAGAGATTGAAAATATTATCCTTTCTTCCGATGCCGATGTAATCATCATCGACCCGGAGAGAGAGTATTCCCACCTTGTAAATGCACTTGGTGGAGAGATTATCAATATATCCGCAACATCGAAAAACCATATCAATGCAATGGATATGAACAAGGACTATGGCGACGGAGCAAATCCTGTCATCTTGAAATCTGAGTTTATTATGTCCCTTTGCGAACAACTTATCGGCGGTACAAATCTTGGAGCAAAGCAGAAGTCCATCATTGACCGTTGTACTGCAAGCGTTTACCGCACCTATCAGCAGAACGATTACACCGGTCAGGTTCCGACCTTGCAGGATTTCAGAGATGAACTTCTCAAACAGGATGAGCCGGAAGCAAAGGAAATTGCTCTTGCTATTGAGTTGTTTACCCACGGTTCGCTGAATACTTTTGCAAAGCAGACAAATGTAGATACTCACAATCGACTTATCTGTTATGACATTCTCGACCTCGGCAAGCAGCTTATGCCTATCGGTATGCTTGTCGTCCTTGACAGTATTTTTAATCGAATCACACAGAACCGAGCAAAGGGTAAGCATACCTTTATCTTCATTGATGAAATTTACCTCTTGTTCCAGCACGAGTATTCTGCAAACTTCCTCTTTACACTCTGGAAGCGTGTAAGAAAGTACGGTGCATACGCAACAGGTATCACTCAGAATGTGGACGACCTTTTGCAGAGCCATACTGCAAGAACAATGCTTGCGAACAGCGAGTTTATCATTATGCTCAATCAGGCTTCTACCGACAGACTGGAACTTGCAAAACTTCTGAATATCTCCGACCTTCAGCTTTCGTATATCACAAATGTTGACGCAGGACACGGACTTATCAAGGTGGGCAGTTCTCTTGTACCGTTTGCAAACAAGTTCCCGAAGAATACGAAGTTGTACCGCTTGATGACGACGAAGCCCGGTGAAGGCGTGTAAGGAGGTGTTTTCTATGGCAAAAATTCAATTCAAAAACAAAGCACACAGAGATTTTGTCTTTGAAAATCTCGAAAAATGCAGGCACAATGACTGCTATCATCAGGCATTTTTCTATGTGATGGGCATTTCAGAAGAAACCAGAATGAATATAGGAAGAATGTTTGATTTTAAGAACGATTGCATTGTGCCGGAGGGGATATATGGTGGCTGGCAGACCAGTGGAACAGTCAAGGTCTGCCACCTTGCCTTTAATCTTTGGAACGGCTTCACGGAGGAGGGAAAAGAAAATCTTTTCACACCGGATGAATTGTTCTGTTGCGGATATGCTCCTTACTTTATGGAAGGTATCAAACTCAGATATCCCGAATATTGTAGAGATTTGACTCCACCTAAAAGAAAAGATATGGAAAGGTAAAGGTACAAAACGATGAATAAGAAAATGAGAATTACGGTTATATCGCTGTTAAGCGTTGTGTTTGCTGTGAGCGTTGGCTTCTTGGTCAAAGACTACTGCGACTCTAAAATGCAGGCAGAACTCTATGATAACTTGATTGAAACCGTTGAGGATACAGACGATACGGAGGATACGATGTTATATTCCGAAGATAAGAACTTTTTGCCAGACTATCAGGAACTGTATATGCAGAACAACGATATGGTAGGCTGGATAAAAGTTGAGGATACCAAAATCAACTATCCGGTTATGCAGTCAAAAGATAATCCGAATTTCTATCTAAGACACGGATTTGATAAAGGTTATACAATTTATGGTTGTCCGTATGTGCAGGAAAACTGCGATGTGGACGCTCCGTCAGATAACCTTGTTATCTACGGTCATCATATGAACGACAATTCGATGTTCGCCGGACTGATGAAATATGCGGATAAATCTTTTTGGAAAAAGCATAAAACCATTCAGTATGATACGCTGACCGAGAAAGGCAAATACGAAGTAGTGGCTGCTTTTAAGACAGAGGTATATACAGATAGACCAAACAGTTTCAGATACTATGATTTTGTTAATGCAGATACAGAAGATGATTTCAATGCGTATATTGCCAAGTGCAAGGAATTTGCTATCTATGATACAGGAGTAAATGCACAATATGGAGATAAATTGATTACGCTTTCTACCTGCGAGTATTCTCGTAACAACGGAAGAATGGTTGTCGTGGCAAAGAAAGTGGCTGAGTAAGGAGGAATAAGCCTTGTATGATTAGTTTGATAAATTTAGTGGTATTGTTCGCAGCGAAAGTTGCGGACAACGCACTTAGTACAACAAAAACAATATTGGTACAGAGAAGTCGGTGGATACTTGCAGGCATTGCGGTTATCATATCCGACTTTATTTATTTTTGGATAACGAAAAGAGTTGTTTCTGCGAATAACGAGATTGCAATGCTCGTTGTTGCCGTTGCAGGTGGTGTCGGTTGTTCTCTCGCCTGCTTTATCAATGAGAAAATGTCAAAAGACAGAACCTATGTGAATGTGATTATGTCCGATGACCTTGAAGAAATGAAGCGTTTACGAGATTTTCTCGCACAGCACCACATCACAAATGTTGCAAGCGACAGCTACACTCTTGACTGGAATGCAAAGACAATCTCTATTACCGCTTATCCCGAAACAAAAGCAGAAAGCCGATTGATTAACGAGTATATTGCCGACAGCTCGACAAAATTCAAGAGGGTGATTCAACCGACATAAAAATCTGAAATTATTCGCAATGCAACTAAATTTAACATTAAAATTATTAGTATGACAAGTTTGTATGGTGGAAACTTTAACTTCACGAAGGTATAATGTATATACAGGTGGGAGGTGAGTAAATGCTTGCTGATAATTTGGTAATGCTTCGTAATTTGAAAGGCTTGACGCAGGAACAGGTTGCCGAAGTAATCGGAATATCAAGACAATCCTATGCAAAGTGGGAACAGGGCGAAACTATTCCCGATATAGAAAAGTGCGACAAGTTGGCGAAATTTTATGGGATTTCCATAGATGCGTTAATTCATCAAAACAACACAGTCGGTCAAACAAGAATTGCCCCTGCACCAATCGGAAAACATCTTTGGGGTATGGTTACAATCGGAACTAAAGGTCAGATTGTGATTCCGAAAGCCGCAAGAGATACTTTTAATCTTAAAGAGGGAGACAGTTTAGTTGTTTTGGGAGATGATACAGAGGGTATCGCACTTATCAAATCGGTTGACTTTGAAAATAAAATACAAGAGGCTATGCGTTTAAGCCAGCAAAAAGCTGAAGAAAAAGAGTGAATGGAGGTGGAATTTATGAAGTGTCCGAATTGCGGAAAGGAAATGCGAGATGGGTATCTGTTTTGTAGTAAGGACGGTGCTTTCAGTTTTGCAAATGAAGTACCGGGTGTTTTTGAAAACGCAAAGAATGCAGATGGATTTGTTAAAATTACAGAACTGAAACCGAGTCACAGAACGAAAATCAAAGCTTCCATCTGTGAGGAATGCAGGAAGGTTGTTTTTGATTATTAAAAATTGAATAGAACACAAATTGGCAGTCTTGTAGAGATACAAGGCTGCTTTCTTTTTGTGGGGAAGGAGGTTTGATGTGGCTGATATTAAAACAAGAGATACGGTCAAAGGCACGATAAAGACCTTGGATAAAGCTGCCATTGCCGGTCAGAAAATGAAACAGGCATATATCGCCACAAAGGATAAAGCAGAACATTCGGTAAATGCAAATGAGAATACAGCAGAAGAATATGCTGCCGATAAGACGGAAGCCGGAATTGATGAAATCGCACATAAAGGAGCGTATGCTTTTGATAAAGCAGGGCGAAATAGCGTTCAAGAAACGAAGAAGAATATCAAATCTGCCAAAGACGGTATTCAACGCTTCAAACAGCAGAGAGCAGAAAAGGCGATGAATGCTCAGAAAACGCAAGGCAGACCTACAACGGTGGGTAGTTCTTCAGCACAGACTCAAACAACATCGGCAATCAGGACGCTTGAAAAGCCGGAGAAAATGGTTAAGCAGTCTGTTACTTCCACAGGTAAGAAGAATATTAAACTTGCAGGCAAGGAAGCGGCGAAAACGACACAGAGGTCTGTCAAGACTGCCGAGCATACTGCAAAGGCAAGCATTAAGACCAGTCAACAGACTGCAAAAGCCGCACAGAAAACCGCACAGGCGACGGTTAAGGCTTCACAGAAAGCGACACAGGCTGCAAAGGCGACCGCCAAAGCAACTGCAAATGCTGTGAAAGCCGCAGCTAAAGCAACGGTTGCCGCAGTAAAAGCAATCATAGCCAGTACAAAAGCATTGATTGCCGCTATCGCCGCAGGCGGTTGGATTGCGGTTGTGGTAATTCTGATTGTTGTACTGCTTGGAAGTGCTGTTGCAATGCTTGGTGGTGGAAGTGAAAGCAATACTTATACGCAGGTCAGTGCAGAGGTAGAAGCCTACGACCCATTGATACGACAGTATGCCAAGCAATACGGTATTCCTGAATATGTGAAACTGATTAAGGCAGTTATGATGCAGGAAAGTGGTGGTCGGGGACTTGACCCTATGCAGGCAGCAGAAGGCAGTTTTAACACAAGGTATCCGCATACGCCAAACGGAATCCAAGACCCGGAATATTCCATACAGTGCGGTATTCAGGAATTGAAAGCGGCACTTGATTCGGCAGAAGTTGAAAGTCCGATTGATATGGAGCGTATCAAACTTGCCTTGCAAGGCTACAACTTCGGTAACGGATATATCTCTTGGGCAAAATCAAAGTATGGAGGTTATTCTTATGCCAATGCAGTGGAGTTTTCCACTGAACAGGCACAAAGGCTTGGTTGGGATAGTTACGGAGATACTCAATATCCGGCTCACGTTCTGAGATATTATCCATACGGACGAGCATTTACTGCCGGAAGCAATCAGGCGATTGTGGAGGTTGCTCTGACTCAGCTTGGCAATGAGGGCGGACAACCTTATTGGAGTTGGTACGGTTTTGACAGTCGAGTGGAATGGTGTGCCTGCTTTGTATCTTGGTGTGCCGACCAGTGCGGTTATATCGACAGTGGACTCATTCCAAAATTCTCAGGCTGTGTTGACGGAGCAAATTGGTTCAAGTCGAACAACGGATGGTACGACCGAAACTATGAACCAAAAGCCGGAGATATTATCTTCTTTGACTGGGAGGGCGACGGAACAACCGACCACGTTGGTATTGTTGAGAAATGCGAAAACGGTACGGTTTACACCGTTGAAGGTAATTCAAGCGACGCTTGTAAGCAAAGACAATACACAGTCGGAAGTAGTAGCATTTACGGTTACGGTGTTCCGGCATATTAAAAAGATGGCTGCTCGTTTGAGTAGCCATCGGGTACATTTTTTTCAATATAATACAGAGGTGTTAAAAAATATCGACACATAACCGATTACAGAGTGCGAATAGTTACGTTCATCTTGAAAATATGAATTGTTTGTGGTATAATGAAATGAGTATAACTGTAACAATGAAAATCGGTAGAATAAAGGAGAGTTACAGATGAAAATCAGCTATAACAAACTTCAGAAACTTATGATTGATAATCAGATGAAAAGGCAGGATTTAATGCGTGCGGCAGAGATTTCTTCATCTGTTGCAACAAAGTTAAATAAGAATGAGACAGTCTCTCTCGATGTTTTGATGAGAATATGTAAGGTGTTCCATTGTGATATCGGGGATATTTGTCAAATTATAGAGGATTGATATGACAGTTCGGATAGGATGGGACGAGTATGAAGTAGCATTGTTGATAGATGCTTGTAACAGAATTCGTGACAATAAAATTGATAAAGCAGAGTGCGTACATAAATTATCAAATTTGCTTAGACAACGTGCAAAAGCAAATGGGATTAACATAGATGAAGTGTTTCGCAATGAAAACGGAATTGCGCTTCAGATGACAAAAATGGAGTATCTCTTGACAGATGGGAAAAAAGGCTTACCGGGAGCTAGTAAATTATATATTGAAATGGCAAAAATGAGCAAATTAAATTCAGATGAATTTGAGAAAATACTCATACTTGCAAAAGAACAAATAGGATACAAGGAGGCTATGAATAATATGAATACAAGGGAAAAATTTATTCAATGGCTTTCATCTAATCCAATAAGCAAATATAGTTCTAATACAATAGTTAATGCACTTGATGAAGGTTCGGAGTATTGCTGCTCTCGTAGCTTGAGCAAAGTGAGCTTTTGGAATATGAATAATAAAAATGAATTTATAACCGTTGCATCAAAGCTCCTTGGAATGAAAATATATAGGTTGATGCATAAAAAGACAGCAATTGTTCTTGATAAAGCAGTACCTTTATATAAGCAATTTTTGCAGCAAAGCGAAAAGAGGTCTGGCATAAAGCTTTCTGATGTAGAAATCTCAACAGAGGATTCAGGCGACAATGTTGAAGCTAAAGATAACCAAAGTTCGGACAGTAAATATTCCAAAATCTATCAGAAACTTTATTATATTTCCAAGGTATACGATGACCCCAATGGAATGACTTTAGAAAAAATAATGTCCATGTTAGGCAATGGTACGGATGAGAAATTGGTAATAAGTATTCTAAATAATGTATCTTGGGCAACAAAATTGGCGGATGATATTTATTCGTTTGGGAAAAATGCCAATTCAGTTTTACGGGAGCAGGTACAACTATATAAGATAGAAGAAAAGGACATAGTTACAGATGGTCAATTTTTCGACTTTTTGTATAATTATGAGAAAATGGCAGAAGCTTCGTGCCGAAGTTATGTTTCAGCAATAAGAACAGCCGAGGAATATGCAAAAAATCATAATTATGCCTCGCACATGATTTATGATTGTGGTTTTGAAGACGCATCAACGCTGATTCGAGAGCTCATGGGAGATAATGAGTTTCTGGAGTTTAATGTTAAGCAGCATAACCGATTTAGAGCAGCATTTAAGAAATACTTAAAAATGGGAGGTCAACTTCCTGCAAAAGAAAGAAAATCTTTATCAGTGAAAAAAGCATCACTTCCGGTTGCTAATGAGATTGAAAAAGTACAGCCGAAAGATTTTGATAAGTCAAAATTTGAAATCACTCTTTTAAGACGATACCGCAACGGAATGCAATTTGATTCTATTGATTTTGAGAATTTCAGAGAAATGTATGATGCACTTTTTGACGAAACTCTCACTTTTGATGATGAAGCCTTGGAAGAAAGATTGCGTTATTGTGGAGTGCTATATAAAGACAGACTTTTTCCTGCTGAGGGAATAATTGATAACAACACAAAGGAAACTTTGTTCGCATACATTGATAACTGCTTCTCCACTGGGAAGTCGGTGCTTTATTATAAGGCAATTTATCAGGATTTATCAGATGCTTTTGCAAGTTGCTTTACACTGGCAGACGAAAAAATGTTGAAAGCTTATATTGAGTATTCGGCTGAGAAAGATAAATATTATTATTTTTCAGATTATATGTCGGTTGATAGAAATGTAAAAATTGACCACACAGAGGAAATTGAAGAATATTTTCTTTCCGCCGGTAAACCAATGAGACTTGATGATGTTTTTAGCACATTATCACATATCCCACAAGAACGAGTTGACAGAATCATTAAAACGGATTCTCGATTTTTACGAAATTCTAAGGGCGAGTATTTTCATACAGATATTTTTGAAATCACTGATGATGAACTGGAGAATATTGCAGAGATTATTGAGGGTTTTATCAGTGAGGACGAATATGCAATTTGGACGAATGTCTGGAATATGATTCAAGATAAATTTCCATTATTTGTTGAAAATAATCTGTACCTTTCAGGTCTTGGAATTAGAAATGCAATCGAACAACGATTTAGCGGAAGGTTTCGTTTTGAAGGTGCTGTTATCAGCCTGCCAAAAGACAGTTTTTCTATGAGAGATGTATATCAGTTGTATGCTAAACATCATGCAGAGTTTACAGCAGACGAAATATATATACTTTCAAAAGAATTAGATACTGTAATTTATTTCGACGCTTTATCAGAAGTTTCAGTGCGAGTCAGTCACGATTTATTTGTCTCAAAAAAACGGATAAATTTTGATGTGGATTCAGTCGATAAAGTTATTGAGAGCTTTATGTCAAAGGATTACATCAGAATTCGTGAGATAGACTCTTTCCTTGCATTCCCATCTGTTGGATATGAATGGAATGAGTATATGTTAGAGAGCTTTTTGATTTCATATAGCAAAAAGTTTGTACTTTTGAATAATGGACAATCCCTGCACAATGTGGCAGGAGCTATTGTTAAAAAAGATGGAAAAATTAAAGAATTTGAGGATGCTTGTGCAGCAGTGCTTTCTGAAAGCCGAATTGAATTAAAGAAAAGCGAAGCACTGAATTATCTTGCAGATGTTAATATGATTACAAGGCGTAGTTATAAGGACTTAGATACTGCTATGCGGAAAGCAACACAAATTCGGAACAGGAAGGAATAAACAGGATGTATGCATACGAATGGGATAGTTCTACCGGTGGTTATATATTAACCCCAATGCCACTGGCATTTTCAAAGGAACCCAGACCCGTTTATTATAAAGAACTTGATATTTTAGGGTTTGATAAATATTGGGATTATGATAAAAATGACAGTTTCCCATATATGTGGGCAGAAGCCAATAATTATTATTATCGAGGAAGACTCGTTGCAAAAACCAAGGGAGGCTCTCTTTATACACCTCCGGAATTAGTTCTTATTGAAGACCCGGAGCCGGAAGGTTATCCTCTTCGATTTGTTGATATACCTGCTATGGTCGATAAGAATCGACAGTTAATGGAGCAGCTTGTACAGGAAACTATAAAGAAAATATATAATACTTTTATTGAGTATCAAGACAAGGTGGATGTTTTTTATGTAGCTTTTTCTGGTGGTAAGGACAGTGTCGTTGCCTTGGATTTGGTTCAAAGAGCACTTCCTCATAACTGCTTTAAGGTGTTATTTGGGGATACTGGAATGGAATTCCCCGATACATATGAGACTGTTGAAAAAATAAAACAAATTTGTGCTGAAGAAAAAATTGAGTTTTTGCAGGCAAAATCAAAATTAAAACCTGAGAATACATGGCAAATCTTTGGACCGCCAGCTGTAACAATACGTTGGTGTTGTAGTGTGCATAAAACTACGCCGCAGATAATGCAACTTAGAGAAGTTTTACAAAAACCTGATTTTACTGGTATGGCATTCACTGGTGTTCGTGGAGATGAAAGCTTATCTAGAAGTGAGTATGATGCAATCAGTTATGGAGGTAAGCATTCTGGGCAATATAGCTGTCATCCTATTCTGGAATGGAACACGGCAGAACTTTTTCTATACATATATGAAAATGGCTTGACCTTTAATAATGCATATAAAAAAGGTAATACAAGAGCTGGCTGCCTTGTTTGCCCTATGTCTCAAGGGAAACATGATTACATGAAGTATAAAAATTATCCCGATGATACAGACTTGTTTATCAATAAAATAATAACTACTAGTGGAAAAAACTTCTCAAAGGAAAATTATGATAGGTTTGTCGAACAAGGATACTGGCGTACCAGAAAAAGTGGCAGAGAATTAAATTTCGGTCATGATAAGCATGTGTTTGAAATAGTCAAGGGACAAAATGTTATAACTGTACAGAAAAAGAATGAATACTGGAAAGAATGGGCAAAGACTATTGGTCAGGTTACTAGTTTGGGGGATGGTGAATTTAGCATAGCATATGAGGGAAAATCTTATGCAATTCGTACTATAAGTACTCAAGAAGGTGGAGAGCAATTTACGTTTCCTAATATTGAAAATAGTAAATCAGATATAAAATTTTTGTCGCTTTTTAAGAGTGTGATTATAAAGAGCGTTTATTGTGTTAATTGTGGGTATTGTGCAGCCGAATGTAAAAGTGGTTGTATTGATATGGCAAATGGAGTGCATATTTCAAATCAGTGTAAGCATTGCTTTAGCTGCCACGATATATATTCTCATTGTTTGAGATATAACTCTATAAAAAATAGAATAGGAGCAAAGGTCATGACTGGACTTGATAGATATTATAGCTTTGGTATTAAAGAAAATTGGTTGAGAGTGTACTTTGACTATGAGGGAACGTCATCGTTTTGGAAATCAGATGGAGATGGCGAAGTGCCAAATAAGAAAAAGGATGCATTTTTAAATTTTGTTAAAGATGCGGGATTGGTAGACGAAGATAAATCCTTGAAAGGAAAAGAGTATAAGTATATAAAATATAAACCGAACAAGTTCGCAGAAAAAATGTTTTCTCTTGGAGTAGATGATGAGAGTATGTGGGCTTATCTAATGTGTAACCTAGTATATGCAGAGGATTCAGAAGAGTTTAGATGGTTTATAAAGAATATACCTTTCAGTGAGACATCAACACCAGAGTCTATAAAACTTAGATTAGACGAAGTCATGGAAAATGATAAATCTGGTTTAGGAAAGAGAAATATTTGTGATGCACTTAAATCGTTTTTGATTAAGACACCGTTTGGAAAGCAACTTGGTCTTGGTAGTGTTATAGATTATGAAGAGAAAGTATCCTCAAACGGAAGAGAAACTATTACATTGAATTATTTTGTTAGAGGTTCATGGAAAAATCCAGACGAAAAAGTGATACTATATGCACTTTATAAATTTGCTGAGGCATGCGGAAATTATAGACAGTTCACATTAACCAGATTACTTGATACATCTGTTGAAAGTGCTGGAATTAGTCCAACACAGATTTTTGGATTGAACCGAGAAACAATGGAGAAAATCCTGAATGGTCTTACATTTAATTATCCTGATTTGATTGAAGCAAGATTTACGCTTGGTTTGGATAATATTACACTCAAAAGTGATAAGACGGCGAATGAAATTTTAAACGAGCTGTTCTGAGGAGGAAAAGAGAATGAGTTACAGAGAGTATTTTGATATCGACCCGGAGTATTTTCCACAGGTAGATAAGAAAATAATAGAGGAACAGCCGGATTTGTGGAAAAAATTCTACCCACATCCTACGTTCATTAAGCTATTGAAGTCAATGGTAGATGTTCTATCACGCAAGCAGAAATTATCGGTATGGGTTGACGGTGCATATGGTACGGGTAAATCTCATGCTGTTCTGACATTAAAGAAACTCACTGAGGCTTCAGACGAGGAAACAAATGCATACTTTGAACGTTATAATCTTGATAATTTTCTTTGTCAAAAACTGATTGCACAGAAAAAAGAAGGTAAAATTCTTGTTTGTCATCGTTATGGCTCATCTGATATTCAAAGTGATACGGATTTGGTTGTTGCTATTCAGGAGGGTGTAGAGAAAGCATTGGCTGATGCGGGAATTGAAAATGTAGCCAGTACTTCTTTGAAGAATTCGCTTATTAGATATTTTGAAGATGAAGAAAATAAGCAGAGTTTTGACATTTATGCTAAGGGTAAATATCAGACAGTGTTGAACGGAGATACTGCGGATAGTATTCTTGAAAAATTAAGAAATTTCAAGGAAGAAGCTTTGAATACTTTGGTTAAAAAAGTGTTTAAAGTTCCGGTTGTAAAGGGAAGCTTTTCCATGACTACAGGGGAACTTTGCGATTGGATACGTGAAATTATCGAAAAGAATAACCTTAAGGAACTTGTATTCATTTGGGATGAATTTTCAGAGTATTTTGAGAATAACATGCATCATCTTACTGGTTTTCAGCAGGTTGCAGAGCTTGCTGCTACGGCACCGTTCTGTCTTTTGATTGTTACACATAAAGCTGAAGGCTATTTTTCTGATGGAGACCCAGATAAGCGAAAAATCCTCGACAGATTTGTTTCGCCAATTCACATTTCATTGCCTGAAAATATAGCTTTTGAATTGATGCATGAGGCATTGAAGGTAACAGATGATGTTGATAAAGCTGCGAAATGGGAGAAGCACAGGAAAAGTTTAGAAGACCGTACTATGCAGAGCCGTTCTGCTGTAAGTAAAAAAATTGGTTTAACGGACAAGGATTTAAGTAATGTTTTGCCGATTCATCCTTATGCAGCCCTTATATTGCAGCATATTTCAATTTACTACACATCTACAGCCCGTAGTATGTTCAATTTTATTAAAAATGATGAAGGCGAAGATGTTAAAGCATTTCAGTGGTTTATTGACAGATATGATTTTAGTTCTCAAAATCCATTTGTCACGATTGATATGTTATGGAATTTCTTTTATGAAACAGGTAGTCAGAAATTGGCTGATGGCATAAGAGAGGTTTTAAGCTGTTATACTCAGAAAATGGATAAGGAGCTTATGGAAGATGAAAAGCGTGTACTCAAGGTTATCTTGTTACTTCAGGCTATATCTGAAAGAATGAGTGGTAACCGTGATATTTTTCTTCCAAATAACAAAAATTTGACACTTGCGTTCGAGGGCACTGACCTTGAATTTACGGCACAAAATATTGCAAAGAAACTTTTGAACGACCATGTAGTAACTAGAACGCCTTTGACTGGCGATGTATTCTCGTATTGCTGCAAAAACATGGGACCGAGTGTAGACCCGGGTCCATTCATTGCTCAAGCTAAAGGTAAATCTACAAAAGATATGTCATTTATGGCAGGTAGTAATTTGCGTACTACTATTGAATTTACGGGCGCATTAAAGCTCCGTTATTCATTGGTATATGCTACACTTTCTGATTTTGATAGTGAAATTAAAAAGGCAAACAATCCAAGTGTAACTAATAACAAACTTTATGCCGTTGCAACTATTGGCAGAGATTCGTCTGAAAGCGGTGCATTAAAGAAAAAGATAGAGAATTTCTTTGTGAATAATCCTGAATCAAATGCAATTGTAATCGATAGTTCAACATGTGTTCTCGGTGAAGGCGAGTATAATGAGTTTGTTGAAAACTATGCCATGTCTCTTGCAATCGGAAACAGCGATTTAGACCAGAGAAAGACATACGAGGGATACGCTATCGAGGTGCTTTCAAATTGGGCGAAGAGAATTAAAGGCGGCGATTTCTATGTCTACTCTCGCTATGCAACAAATGGAGAACGAGTGACGAATATCCAGGATTTGTTTATCTATCTGCTTGATATAGATAAATTCCATTACCCACAATGTCTTGAGGGTGCTTATACATGTGTTCTGAATACAATGTATGATGCCAATTCATTGGGAAATGGTGCAACATGTGGTATTAACGAAGAAACAAAAGGGACATTCCGTTCCGGTAATGAAGCAACTAAACTTGAAAATGCTCTGAAGGGTGCATGGAAAGTTCCAGAATATTGGAATAACTCTCATTCTTATATTGCAGATTTGAAGAAAACGGTAGATGAGTTTATTAACGAAACTTTTAATAAAAGTGACCGTATTTCTATTGCTTCAATATATGAGATGCTGAAAGCAGAACCATACGGATTTATGCCTTGTAACCTGACGGCTTTTATTCTTGGATTTATTTTAAAGGAATACACGAAAGGCGTTTATTCTTACAGTGACAATTTAACAACCGTACCGTTAGATGCGGAAAAGCTTGCCAGTATGATTTCTGAAATTATTAAGCAGGACAATACGCCGGAAAAACGTTATAAAGATAAGTTTATCGTAACATTGACGGAAGAAGAACGTGCCTTTAACAAGGCTACATCAGTTGCTTTCGATATTCCAGAAATGTATTGTGTTTCTGTTACGGAAACAAGGTCACGAATCCGAGAGCAGATGAAAGGTTTTTCCTTCCCTATTTGGGTAATCAAGTATGTGCTTGACGATAAGACTTTTAAGACAGATAAAGATGTTGTTTCAAAACTTATTGACAACTATTGTGGCATTGCGAATAACAAGAACATGGAAGGCGAGAAGTCTGATAATGACATTGCTCTTACCATTGGAAAATTATGCTTAGATAATGATGGCGTTGTAGATGACTTGAAGAGTATACTCACAAAAGACAATTGCAAATCTGGTATGCTTGAGTATTTAAAATTATACGATGGAGGAAAACTTCCTGCTGTTGCTGAAAAAATCAATGACGGCGGTCAGTATATCAATCAGTTGCAATACAAATTCAGCTCAGATGCTGCCAATTGGGTATGGAATACAGATACAGTCAATGCAAAAATAGATGAGCTTATTTGTGAATATGAAATTATTGAAATAAGCAATGGTGTTTTATCTAAAAATGCAACCTATATGGAAGCGATTCGTGCATGGGTTGATAAGATTGGTCAGATTCGATTAGCTTATTCAATGATTAAAAATGAGCTTGGCGATAGCAAAGCTTTTTATGAGATGCTTTACAACTTGTATAAGCAAAGAAATCTTCTTGATTCACAAAAGAAGCCATTCCTTGATTTACTTCGTGAGAATATAGAAAACTTTAAATATTTTATGGGCTCACAGAGCAGCTTATTTATTAAAGCGTGTAGTTTCTATTTAGACGACCTTTCAGAAGAAGATGTTAAATCCATTCTTGATGATGATACATATGGATTTGGAGGTTCTTATTTACTTGAGCGAGATAAGTATACCGACAAGGTTCAAAAAGCAGTTGATTTATATAAGAATGCTCAGTTGTATACTCAACTCAAAAAGAAATGGAACGATTTGACCGGTACTGATTCACCATATATGTGGTCGAATAAGTATCATATGCCTATCCTTGCCATGGTTCCCGATGATGAAGTCTCAACAGCAAGAAAGGTATTTGGAGCTATAAATTCTAAAACTAAAGATGAGCGTACCATTACAACAGCACTAGACTATCTCGATAAAATGATCTATGTACAGAAATTGAATAATAAAGAAGATAGAGATAAAGCATTTAGAGATGTTTTCCTTGAAGAGTTCTCTGAATTGTTTGATGATGTTGATGAAGTTAGAACTTACCTTCAGAACCATATCTCAGATTCGCCGTATCATTGGCTTGGAAATAAAGCGGTTACAGCAAAGATTAAGACGATGGCTAATGCAAAATATAATGAGTCAGGGTATGGAAAAGCAAAAAAAGTAATAGACGAAATGCCAGCTGAACAGGTAAAAGAATATCTGAAGAAAATGATTGAAGATAATTTTGTTGTTGGGTTGGAAATCATAAAGAAACAAAAGTGATTCGGAGGATAAAACATATGAATCTGGATGACACAAAAAAGAGAGTTCAAAAATATCTGAACTCTAATAAAAGATATCCTTTGATTGTTGATGTTCAAACAAGGGAAGATTTAGCAAATATAGCAGAATATTTTAAGGTGGGTAGTAATAAGTTCCCGTCTATAGAGGAGTTTTGCAATCAAGATGAGGCAATAAAACTGGATGAGTTATACGCATCTGTATCAAGTAACAGTGGTAATACATTTATAACCGGATTGTCTGGATTCCTTATGCTATTTGGAGAAAATGTGGCAAAGCAGGCTTTAAAAACACTGATTACAACAAGCATTTCTGGTCATGTTGTAATTATTACCTATCAATGTGAGAAATATCTCAGATTTACAGATCCTAGAATATCTGAGAGCGGAAGATTGGTTATCGTTGATGGAAATCCTGACAATATTTGCAATATAAATTTCATTTCTCCGACACTCTCCGATATTTTTACGGATTCATATAGTGGGATACAGAACATTGGAACAGCCATAGATAGTTGCTTCAACAGAGATGCATATATTGCAACAGCAATAGATAAAAGCTCTTTTGCTGAATCAGTCTTTCATATTTCACAAGTAAATAATAGTTATGATATTCTCCGAAATAAAGATTCAAGAACAGGAATTGTTCCTCAAGCATGTGGATTGCCGGAACAATGGGATTACGTGCTCCATCAAATGGGAAAATCAGGAACGTGGACTACGGTTATTGTAGACAATTTTGGGTCAGAAAATAATCTTTTACATGTAATGAGCGAATATCCGAAATTTGACGTTGAAAAGAGATGGCTTTATTATGTTGCACTTTTGATTTGCGGTGTTAAGAATAATGATTACCTTAAACTTGCGTTAAATAAGACGTCAAAATCTAGTGAATTGATAAAGAATATTTTTCGGTCTGTACTTGATATTGATTGGAAGAGTGAAAACTATCAGAAATTGTATAGGCAAAGAAAATGTTTAATTAGTGAGCTGAAAAAGCCATTGCCTGAGACTATAGATTTTTGTAAAATTTTATCAACCAAAGGAGAAGATGAAATTTACTATCTGACAGATTTAACACAACCGGAAAAAGAAAAAATCATCAAATGGCTTAGCAATTATGGTGTGAAGTATTCAAAGGATGAATTGATTTCTATTTTGATGAATGTCTATCCCGATTTAGCGTATTATTTGTCAAGTTATAGATATAGAAATGAATTTTTGAATACCTATTTTGAGAATTACAAATATCAAAAGATAACAAATCGTATTCTGCCATCTTTTGATAAAGTTGTTGAAGAGCAGGCGATAAAAATGGATTTTGTTACAATCTTAAAACCACGTACAGCCTATGTAGATAAACTTGATACACAAAATGCACAAGTATTTTTTGTTGATGCAATGGGAGTTGAATACTTAAGCTTTATTCAACAGAAGTGTAGCGAATACGGACTTTCAGCAAATATATCTTGTGCAAGATGCGAGTTGCCCTCATTAACTGTATTTAACAAGGAATTTATAGATGTGTTAAAAGATAAAGGATGTCCAATATCAGATATAAAGGATTTAGATGATATTAAGCATCATGGCAAAGATAGCTTCGACTATGAGAAAGAAAAAACACCAATTTACCTCATAAAAGAGCTCGAAATAATAGATGATTTATTGACGAAAATTAAAGCAAGCATACTTGCTGGGTCATATAATAAAGCAATTATTATTTCTGACCATGGTGCCAGCCGACTTGCTGTTCTTCATGAAACTGAAAATATATGGAATATGGAGACAAAAGGCGAGCATTCAGGAAGATGTTGCAAGATAAGTGAAATTGACGATAAACCAGATTTTGCAATTGAAGAGTCTGGATACTGGATTCTGGCGAATTATGACAGATTTAGGGGAAGCCGACGTGCAAATGTAGAAGTACACGGTGGAGCTTCTATGGAGGAAGTTGCGGTTCCAATTATTGAAATTACACAAAAAGCATCTAATATAGAAGCCTTTATTGTCGATGAATCAAGAGTTTTAACATTAGGTGCAAAGGAATACGCAATCATTAAAATTTATGTTGGAATTAGAAGTGATAATATTTCCATTAAATTGGATGGTAATTATTACAATGCTGAAGAAACTGCTGAACCTTATATATACAGCGTAGAACTGAAAAATTACAGCAAAAAAGGCAAGTTTTCTATTGATATCCTTGATGGTGCTAGTGTTCTCGCATCTGGACAGCAGTTTGAAATTGAGAAAAAGGGAATGTCACAGAATAATATGTTCGATTTTTAGAGGTAAAAATAAATGACTGATAAACTTAGAGACTATTTTGATGAAATGGTTGTTTATAAAGATTTAAAAAATAATAATTTCTTTTCTTCTCTTGGACTTCCTGCATTTTTAAGAGATTATCTTTTGAAAATGTTCAGCGATGATTTTGGAAATTTTGATGTAGATGAAGTTTCTGCATTTGTTAAGAAGTTCATACCCAAAAAAGAGGATTGGATGAGTATAAAAAATAAAATCATCTATGAGAATGAAAGTGTTCAAATCCTGACAAAAATTTCCGTAGATATCAATATAAAGACCGGAGAAATATCATTTGCTATTCCTGATTTTGGAGTTACTGAAAAAGAAACTTTGATTGAACCGGCTATTTGGGATGTCTATAAAGAAGATTTGATAAATACAGGAGAAACTTGGGGGATTATAAAATTAGGATATCGTCCACCTGACGATACAGTAAAGCCAAAGATTCCGGGAAAAATAAAGTTGACTGGTTTCAAGAATTTCCGCCCTTATACGGTAGATGTTGAGTATTTTAAAGAAATGAGGTCAAACTTTGAAACGGATGAATGGATAGATATCTTATTAGGAGCTATCGACTATAATGCTGACGGATATGAAACGAAACTTCAAAAGCTGACGATGCTTACTAGATTATTGCCGTTTGTAGAGAAAAGAATAAACCTTATTGAACTAGCTCCTAAGGGAACTGGAAAAAGCTATGTTTTTGGTCATATCAGTAAAAACGGCTTGCTGACAGACGGTGGAAAAGTTACCCGTTCGAAAATGTTTTATGATGCTAACAGAAGAAAACCGGGTTATATTTGTGGTCCGGATTATGTAGCGATTGATGAAGTAAAGCTTGTAAATTTCGGCGATGAAAATGAAATGCGTTCCATACTTCAAGGATATCTTGAGTACGGTACATTTAATTCCAATGGCTATAATGGAGAATCGGATGCTGGTGTGGTATTCCTTGGCAATATAAAAGAAGAAAACATGGATGAGTATGGCTATATGTTAGGAGAATTACCTACGTTGTTTCAGGAAACGGCACTTCTTGACCGTATTCACGGATTCGTTAAAGGGTGGGATATACCTAGAATGAATGATGGTCTTAAACTGACCGGATGGGCACTTAACTCTGAATATTTCTGCTCTATTCTTCATGAACTCAGAAATGATATGAGTTATCGTGCCATTGTGGAAAAGATTGTAGAAGTTCCCGAGCATGCGGATACTCGGGATACAGAGGCAATTAAGAGATTGGCAACTGCATATTTAAAGCTGCTGTTTCCAAATGTTAGAAATGAGTTTGATGTTGACAAGATGGAATTTAGAGACTACTGTTTAACGCCAGCTATGAAAATGCGAAGAATTATCAAACTTCAGCAAGGCATGATTGACAGTGAATATAAAAATAAAGATGTTCCATGTTTAATGGTGAGAGAATAATGAGTAAAGAGTGCATTGCTTGTGGAAAAAAGCAATTGGATAAAGATACTGTAGGCATAAACAAAAAGCTTCTTGGAAAAGACATTGCCAATTTTTATTGTATGGACTGTTTGGCTGATTTTTTAGGATGTACTGTTGATGATTTGCTGGACAAAATAGAAGAATTTAAGGATGAAGGGTGTACACTTTTTAAGTGAGGAATAGCTATGAAGCATTTTATATACGCTGATAATGCAGCAACAACAAAATTGGATAAAGATGCATTTAATGCAATGCTCCCATGGCTTCAAGAAGAATATGGCAATGCGTCACAACCATATTCATTTGCACGTAAACCGAAAAAAGCCTTGATAGAAGCTAGAACTTTAATTGCAGAATGCATCGGTGCTCAACCAGATGAAATTTATTTTACATCGGGAGGCACGGAAAGTGATAACTGGGCAATCAAGGGGATTGCTGAGAAGGGGAAAAAACATCATACAATTGCAACGCAGATTGAGCATCATGCAATCCTGAATGCCTGTAGAAGATTAGAACACTTTGGATTTCAAGTGGATTATCTTCCAGTTGACAAACAAGGTGTTGTATCATGCGAAGATTTAGTGAAATTTATTAAAGGTAATACTGAGCTGATTTCTGTAATGATGGTTAATAATGAAATTGGAACGATTGAACCAATAAAAGAGTTAGCAACCATAGCTCATGATAACGGTATTTTATTTCATACAGATGCAGTTCAGGCAGTTGGGCATATTCCAATTGATGTCAGTGACTTATGTGTGGATATGCTTTCTGCCTCGGCACACAAATTTAACGGACCAAAGGGAATTGGCTTTTTGTACGTTAAGAGAGGTACAAAAATATCTTCATTTGTAGATGGTGGTGCTCAGGAATTCCATAAGCGTGCAGGAACTGAAAATATTGCTTCGATTGTAGGAATGTCTATTGCATTGAAAAAAAGTTGCGATGAAATGGAAAAAGTGAATGAAAAACTACTTGCTTTAGATGAAGCGTTTAACAATGTTCTTCTGAAGTCTAAGATAGATTTTATTAGAAATGGTTCTAATAATCATGTTCCGGGGAATATAAATTTGTCTATCTGCAGAACGAGTGGGGAAATGTTACTGCATCGTTTGGATTTGATGGGGATTTGTATATCAACTGGTTCGGCTTGTGATTCTGTAAATACAGAAGTTTCGCATGTTATTAAGGCAATCGGAGTACCATCTGAGTATTCAGAAGGCACTATTCGTATTTCGTTTGGTAGAGACAATACCGAAGAAGACGCAATTATGATTGCAAAGGCGCTAGTTAAAGTCATTAAAGGATAAGATGGCTTAGGTAGAAGCGTTTAGAGATATGTAGGAGCTTCCTGTATAATATAAAAAGTGGATGTTGAAAATTGTAAATACCTCAGAGTACAATAAGACTACTGACTGGCTAGGTTGGTAAAATCTTATTGAACAGAGAGGTATCTACAATGAAGTCTAACACACAAAACGCAAAAATTAAAGCCATTACAGAAAAAACTTTGGTACTTGGAATTGATATCGGAAGCGAAACACACTATGCCAGAGCTTTTGATTACAGAGGTATTGAGTATTCGAAGAAACCATTTAAATTTAGTAACACAGAGACAGGATTCGAAGCATTTAAGGAATGGATCCTGGATTTGAAAGAGAAGCATGAAAAGGATAATGTTGTTCCAGGTATGGAGCCAACAGGTCACTATTGGTTCAATCTAGGGAAATTTCTTCAGGATAATGAAATGAAACCTGTTCTTGTGAATCCTCATCATGTGAAAAAATCGAAAGAACTCGACGACAATAACCCAACAAAAAACGACCGTAAGGATCCAAAAGTCATTGCAGGACTAGTTAGAGAGGGACGCTATATGATCCCATACCTACCAGATGGTGTTTATGCTGACCTTAGAACAGCATCAAACATAAGATTTCAATTACAGGCGGAGCTTACAAGAATACAAAACAGGATTAGTCGTTGGTTCAACATATATTTTCCTGAATACAAGACAGTATACGGAAAGCCGGATGCCAAAAGCGGAATGTTGATTCTCAAGAAGGCACCACTCCCAGAGGATATCTTGACGTTGGGTATTGAAGGAGTGAACCAAATTTGGCGAGACGCAAAGATGAGAGCAGTGGGAAAAGCGAGGGCAAAGACCCTGATTGAAGCTGCAGAGCATAGCGTTGGAAGTAAAGAAGGAGCAATATCTGCAAGACTGGAAATCCGAATGCTTCTGGAGGACTACGAATCTAAAAGCATGCGTCTTCAGGAAGTAATGACTCTGATTGAAGAGTTAGTGGGAAAGATTCCTATGGCTGAGAAGCTGTTGGAAATTAAAGGTGTGGGAATCAAGACAGTGTCTGGATTCCTCGCAGAAGTGGGTGATATTAGTCGCTTCACTAATCCGAAAGAGCTACAGAAGCTAGCAGGATTAGCACTAGTTGAAAATAGTTCTGGAAAACATAAGGGTGATACAAGAATAAGCAGACGAGGACGAAAGAGACTCAGATATCTTCTCTTTGAGGCTGCAATGTCGCTCGTATCGAAGAACTCTGAGTTCAGGAAACTCCATGAATACTATACAACTAGAAGGCTGAACCCATTGAAAAAAATGCAGTCACTTATGGCGATTGCCGCCAAGCTGATACGTGTCTTTTATGCCATACTGACCAAGGGAGTGATTTATGATCCAATGAAGATGGTCAGTGACATCAAGAGACCGGCAGTATATTTGCAGGCTGCATAAGAAAGAAAAGTAACTATAGTGGAGACTGTCACAATGGCAGCCACTAAATAAAGCGGACTGTAACAGATAACGTCCACTAATCATAGTGCTGGAACAGGAAGCAAGTCAGTAATCAGAAAAACAAAGAATGAGCTAGTAGTCGGCAGGAATAGACACCATGGGGCATGACCCCGTAAAGGAGCATAGCTGACACCCTGGTTATGGGCAGGCAGGACGAAGGAAGTTAGGACCTCTGGAGACAGAGATGATCCTGGTGGATATAGGAGGTTAGCTGCCATAGAGGGATGGGTATACACAAGGCCAGTAAAGCGGAAATCAATGACGTTTTATTTAGTATACCTAAAAACCGCTATTTCGGTACACGATACCTTGAAACGCTCGTAGCTGAGGCTTATTCACTGAGATATGAAAGATTGAAAAATCTTGAAATTTCAATAAAAAACACTTGATTATATGAGGAGTAGTTCAGAAAAGAAACAATGGAAACAAAGCCAAGAATATTATACTTAAAGAAAATATTAGAGGAGCGAACGGACGAGGAACATCCGCTTTCTACAACACAGTTAATCAATATACTGGCTGATGAATATGGAATATCTGCACACAGGACGACTGTAGCAAAGGATATTGCCGCACTTCAGGAGTTTGGTATAGATATTGTGGTAATCCATTCCACACAGAGCAAATACTTCGTGGCAAGTCGAAGGTTTGAACTGCCGGAGCTGAAGCTGTTGATAGACGCAGTGGAATCCTCAAAGTTTATTACCACAAAGAAAAGTGACGCTCTGATTGAGAAAATACATACAATGACAAGTCCTGGTCAGGTGTCGAAGTTGAAGCGTAATAACTATGTGGTCAATCGTATTAAGCCGGATAATGAGCAGATATATTACATTATTGACGCTATAAACGACGCCATCAACGCAGGCAAGCAGATTTCTTTTCAGTATTATGATTATACGGGATTAAAAAAGAAAGTGCTGAAGAACAAGGGCGAGGTATATAAGCTTAGCCCATATAAACTTCTCTGGTGTGGGGACTATTATTATGTTCTCGGATATTCTGAGAAGAAAAACAAGGTTATCAATTTCAGGGTAGACCGTATTGCTTCCAAGCCGGAGATACTGGATAAGGATATTATTCCTATGCCTGATGATTTTGATATTGAGAATTACACAAAGGAAGTTTTTTTTATGTTCTCAGGCGAGAAAGTCCTTGTGGATTTACGGTGTGATAACAGTCTGATGAAAACAATGGTTGACCGTTTCGGCGAGGAAGTGACAACGCTTGCCTATGATATGACATCGTTCAGAATACAGACCGAAGTGTCTGCAAGTCCGACTTTCTTCGGTTGGGTGTTCGGGTTCGGTGGAAAAGTGCAGATACTCGGACCGGAAAGTGTGAAAGAACAGTATCAACAGATGATTGCAAAAGCTGATGAGGATATGCAACAAGGCGAATAGAGAAAAATCTAAGGAGTGACGGCTATGGAGAGTAAATTGCAAAATGTCGGACAGAATAGCATTATGGGTAATTTTGTTAAAACGGACGACATCTTAAAAGATATGTGTGGGATTATTGAATCCTCACAAAAATCTGCATATCAGGCAGTCAATACATTGCTTGTACAAAGAAACTGGCTTATTGGTTATCGTATTGCAGAAGAAGAACTCGGCGGAGAAGAACGCTCAGAATATGGCTTGAAAATAATAAAAAAGATTTCTAAAGAATTGACTCAGTTATATGGAAAAGGATATGACAGAAGTAATTTATATCATTGCCTGAAATTCTATAAAACATTTCCTCAGATTGTCGACACGGTGTGTAGACAATCTGGTAACCTTTTGTCTTGGTCACATTACCGAGCTTTATTACAGGTTGAAGATAAAGCGGCTCGTGACTGGTATGAGAAGGAAGCGTCAGAACAGACGTGGAGCGTTCGTACTTTGCAGAGAAACATTTCGTCACAGTATTATTACCGTATGTTGAAAACACAGAAGAAAGAATTAGTGGAAGATGAAATGAAAAAACTGACAGCATCATATCAGAATGATAAGCTGGAGTTTATTAAAAATCCGCTAGTTGCTGAGTTCTTAGGAATTTCTCAAAACACTGATTTTTCCGAGAGTGACCTTGAGAAAAGCATTCTCTCCAATTTGCAGAAGTTTTTGATGGAACTTGGAAAAGGTTATGCTTTTGTGGCAAGACAACAGCATATTCGTACTGAAAAACAGGACTACTTCATCGACCTCGTTTTTTATAACTATATACTGAAATGTTTTGTTCTCATTGATTTGAAAACAGAAAAGATAACACATCAGGATGTAGGACAGATGGATATGTATATTCGTATGTATGATGAGTTAAAACGAAGCGAGGGAGACAATCCGACAATAGGTATTGTTCTTTGCTCTGATACCGATGATGATATTGCCCGTTATTCTGTTATGCACGGAAATGAACAGCTATTTGCTTCAAAGTACAAATTGTATCTGCCTACAGAAGAAGAACTGAAAGCAGAGATTGAAACGCAAAAAGCGATGTTTTATCTGCAACAAAAAGAAAGCGAGGGACAGGAATTAGAGTAAAATGAGTCCGCTTTGCGAAAAGTAAAAGGTTAGCGAAAGAGGCTATATGCTCGGTTATCAAAATCTTGATGTAGCCGTGAACGAAAAAGCCGAGTAATAAGGACAGCAACTGCGAGTTGCTTGTTTGAGATAATGCGTGAGACTATAATAAAAGTGTAAGGGAGGTACTGCATAATGGATACAAAACAGGTTATACTTGAACTTCGCACCCAAAAGGGAATGTCGCAGGACGAGCTTGCAGAAAAAGTTTTTGTAAGTCGTCAGGCAGTTTCACGTTGGGAAAACGGAGATACGGTTCCGAATACGGAAACATTGAAATTGCTGTCCAAAGTATTTGATGTTTCCATAAATACACTTTTAGGCTCACCGAGAAAGCTTATCTGCCAATGCTGCGGAATGCCACTTGAAGATGATGATATTATCGGACACAATCACGACGGTTCTTTCAACGAGGACTATTGTAAGTGGTGTTATGCCGACGGAACATATACTTACAATGATATGGACGATTTGATTGAGGTCTGCGTTAAGAATATGGTAAGCGAGAATTTCACGGAGGAACAAGCCCGTTCTTATATGAAAGAACTGCTTCCTACTTTGGATTACTGGAAGAAATATGATGAGCTTAGTGATAATGGTCAGTTTGAAGAATTTAAGCAAAAGCTAATCAGCGAGATTAACGAATTGAATGTTGACGGAATGCCAAAGGCGGAAAAACTGAATGCCCTTGTGGGAAAGTATGTGAATCTTGAGTACCGGCTTCCGAACGGGCAAGTAGCTAAGTTTTTGAATGACGCAAAGACATATCTGGGCAATCAACTTGAATGTGAATACGGCGGCGACAGATGTTTCGGTGTTGTTGCAGATATGGATTTTATTCTTATTTGCACCTATGAAAAAGACGGCAACAATCCGGAACTTGTATTGTATAAGAAAAGATAAGAATAGAGAAAAATAGCAAGCCATTGGAGTTAATGATTTCAGTGCAAGCAACGAAATTTTGAGGTGTTAGCAATTTGCGACACCTCTTTCTTTTTGCAAAAAAATCTATTGATATTTTTTGTGGATTGAGTATAATTAAAGTATCGAAAGCAGTCTGCTTCCGATAGAGAAAAAAGAGAGGTGCAGGTATGAGAAGTAAGAGACCCGAATTGATGAAACAGATAAAAGATTATATTGAAGAATACTACCTGCAAAAAAGAGAGTCTCCATCTACAACAAAGATTGCAGAAGCAGTAGGTATTGCAAGAGGTACTGCATATAAATATTTGGTTGAGATGGCTGAGAAGAATATGATAGAGTACGACGGGCAGGAGATTCGCACCAATGTGACCCGTAAGTACAGTGGCGAACAGACACAGACACCGATTGTAGGTTCTATTCCTTGTGGCAGTCCTCAGTATGAGGAAGAAAATATTGAAGAATATGTATCACTTCCTACTGCTATTTTCGGCAAAGGAGATTTCTTCATATTAAGAGCAAGCGGTCAGTCTATGATTGAAGCAGGGATTGATGACGGCGACCTTGTGGTTGTCAAAAAGCAGGTAGAAGCCAAAGAGGGCGATATAGTAGTTGCCCTTGTGGATAATCAGAATACATTGAAACGTTACTTCCGAGATGATGAGAATAAGAAAATCATTCTCCACCCGGAAAATAAAAAGATGAAAGACATCATTGTAGATGAGTGCTGCATTCAGGGTGTGGCTCGTCACATCATCAAAGAACTATAACAGAGGACAGACGAATGAGAACACTTGAAGGAATTCGCTATCTAATCAATTTGGATAGTGCGGAAATACAACAGAACTTTGCCGGAGGAGTTGCACCGCCGGACAAGGTGGAGTCGGAGGTGGACACAACTTGAGTATTTATATGTCAAGAGCCGAGTTGGAAGAAATCAGCGAAGGCTTGATAACAGCTTATGCTAATAAGTTTAGCAATCGAGTGATTCAATCCATCGACATAGAACATTTCATTACAGAATTTCTTATGTTACGAATTGAATACGCTTCTTTCGCAGAAGATGATGCAGGTAGGATTGGTTTTCTGGCAGATGGAGCAACACCACTGCTGGTACATCAGGACGGAAAAATTATTCCCTTTGTTTTCCCGAAAGATACCATCGTACTTGATAAATTTCTTCTTGCTGAAAAGGAGCAGGGACGTCGCAGGTTTACAATGGCACACGAAGCGTCACATCATATCTTGAGTAAGATGTATGCAATGCCGAGTGAAGGACGCTTTCATACAGAGTATGACAGTGAGCGTAGTTATTCCAAAGAGGAACTGGCTCAGATGTTTGCGTCTGTTGAGTGGCAGGCAGATACAATGGGAGCTTCGCTTCTTATGCCGAGAAGAATTATTGAAAATGCCTTGGCGAAATATAATCAGTCAAATCCGATAAAAGTTTATGGCGATAATACCATTACTTCAAAGGAAAAAGCAGTTATTCGTAGAATGGCAGCTTATATCGGAGTATCTTATACAGCCTTGGTTATCAGATTGAGAGATATGGGACTATTTGAGTATCACAATATCCTTGAATACATTTCCAATGAATTAAATCTGGGAGGTGTTTCGTAATGAGGTTACAGACTCAGGTAGCACCTGAAATACAAAAGAGATTGCTTCTGTCAAGAGTAGAAGCAGAAAGCCTGAAAGAGCGTGATATTCTCTGCCCGATTTGTGGGTTCAGGATACAGAGAGTTTTTTCAGACGCAACCGGACATTTGAGTGTGAAGTGTCAGAAATGCAAGAATGTCCACATCTTAAATCTCGCTTACTTCCGCAGAATCCGTAGGAATGGATATGGCAGGAATTGCAGGCGATGAAGATTACAAGTAAATATCGAAACGATTTCTAATCGAGTAAGCGGAGATAAGCAATTTATTTGCTAAACTACCAAGCACCGTACGAAGCCGGATAAGTGAAGAATAGAAGTATTCTTTGCTGTCCAGATTCGACGGTGCTTTTTTTGTTGCTGTTTTATTCGATTATGCTTCGTGCAGTATTAGGTCTTTTCCCTTACTTGGGAAAGGACTTTTATGTTTTATACCGTATGGCAGTGCCAGATAGCTAAATACCCGTAATCTCCGAATTTTTGATTTCAAACCAAATTCAAAAATTCAGATTTTAAGGAGATTACGGAAATGACAAAGAACAACAAATTAAATAATCAGGAAGAACTTTTTATAAGAGACTGTAAACTTATGAACCTCAAATATGAATATGACGGATATACCGGCACAGAAAAATGGGCAGTTGTTACCGAACTTACCGAAGAAGAACTGTGGGATAAATATCCTGATGTTATCGGCAGATACATTCCTTTTGTTTTGCTTTCTGTCGCACAGGGAAAAGTGATTATTGATGATAACAGAGAAACCCATAGGTGTGAAATGCGAGATGCAAGACATTTAGATGCATTTTGTTATGAAGATGATTTATTTGAGCAATTCCATAATGAAGCATTCTTGGATTTTGTTGACCCATTTGAACTCAGAGAAGCAGAAGAAATTGCAGAGAAGAAAGAATTACAGCGTCTGCGTGAAATTGAGAAAGTTAGAATAGTGCTTTCAATGATGAAACCAGCTCAGGAACGAAGATTGTATAAGTTTGTCATTGAGGGTAAAAGTTGTCGTGAAATAGCAGCAGAAGAAGGAACTTATCACAGTTCTGTCAGCAAGTCTATTGAAGCGGCAAAGAAAAATTTTAAGAAAATTTATAAGAACCTCTGATTTTGGGTGTCCAAAATGAACCCTTTTGTGCAATGAGTGAAGGGGTTATTTCATTCCGGATACGAATGACACTTCAAAATATTTAGAAATGTGAGGTTTTACATATGAAAGAAAAAACAATTTGCCGTGGGGATTTATTCTACTACGACTTCGGAACACGAACAGGTTCGGTACAAAGCGGAACACGACCGGTGCTTGTAATTCAGGCAGATGATTATAACAGAAGCGCACCAACAATTATTGTGGCTGCTGTAACAGGCGTTATCAAGAAAAGATACCTGCCGTCACATATCCTGCTCGGTCAGGAGTTTGGACTCAAGAAGCCGTCAATGGTTCTACTGGAGCAACTTCAGACAGTAAATAAAGATGAACTCAGAGATTACATCGGAACGATTGAAGATGAGCAGCTTTTAAGGCGAATAAATATAACGCTTAAAAAGACTTTCGGACTTTGGATTTATAAGGAAGAAAAGAAAGAAAATATCCGTTGCCTTTGCCCAAAGTGCCTGAATGATTATATTCACAATCCAGATTATATCGTGCGTCGGCTTGACCCGTTTGCAAAGGTCAAAGACCACTGCGATAAATGCAATCAAACCGGTTGGGATTATGTGATTAGCGAAAGACAGTGCAATGCAAGAGAAAAGGGGTGTCAGAATGTCTAAGAAAAGATATGAAATTGTAAGTTATGACATCCCGCTTTGGTTAAAACCTGTTTTATCGGTAACGGAAACTTCAATTTACACAGGGATAAGTGCCAATAAGATATATGAGATGTCAGAATCGGAGGACTGCCCTTTTGTGATATGGATAGGAAGTCGCAGGGTAATCAAGAGAAAATCCTTTGAGGAATACCTCGAAAGGCAGTATTCAATATAGTAAAAAGTCAAATCTGCGATGAGTCCGATTGCATAATGGGCTTATCGCAGAAAAATGAATATACTGATGCTATCAATACAAGGAGGACGAAATGCAAAGCAAAAAAGAAATGCCATTAGAGCATAAGCCTATATTAACCATTAGAGAAGCGTCTTTTTATACAGGAATCAGTGAGAAAAAACTGATTGAAATAACAAATCTATATGCCTGTCCATTTGTGTTGTGGATGGGTAATCGCAGATTTATCAAGAGAAAAACATTCGATAAATTTATTCAGGCATCGGAATTTAAGGGAGGTGCAGATGATGAACAGATTGAGTGATGAGTGGTTTACCAGTAAAAGCGAAAAAGTTCCGTTGTGGCATAAGATAGCACTTTCTATTGATGAGATGTATGTATATACGGGTATTGGTAGAGAAACAATACGAGAACTTACAAAGCAACCGGAAGCAAAACAATTTACATTGAAAATTGGGAAAAGGACTCTGATTAAACGCAAACAATTTGAAGAATATATAGACCAGATGTGTTCTATTTGAGGGGAGGAATGTAGATGTACAAAATAGATGGTTCTGAACTTTATGAATATCAGAAACAGCTATTGCAACCACCGGAGGATATACCGATTTGGGAAAAGAAATGTCTTACGGTCGAGGAAGCGGCTGCTTATTCAGGTATTGGAGAGCGAAGATTAAAGGCACTATTGATGGATAAGGATTGCAGTTTCAGAATTGCAAGAAGCGACAGGCTTTTAATTATACGAGAGAAGTTAGAGGAGTTTATTGACTCAAGCACAGAATTGTAGGAGGTAACACAATGGCAAATACTAAAAGAAAAGATAAATCAAGAAAGGTTCTCCGCAAAGGGGAATCGCAACGTCCGGACGGTACTTATCAATTCCGATGGACAGATGAGAACCGTAAAAGACATTGTATTTATGCAAGAAACTTGGATGATTTAAGATATAAGGAAGATGAAATTGACAAGGACAAGAAAGACGGTATCAAGGCAGAAGCTCGCTATACATCACTTAACGATATGTATGAACTTTGGAGAGATTTGAAACGTGGAATAAAGAATAATACTTTTGAGAATTACAAATATATGTACGAGACATTCGTGCGTAATCAGATTGGGTCTCAATTCATAATGTCTATAAAAAAGACAGATATAAAAAGATATTACAACAGTCTTGTTGATGAAAGACATCTGAAACCCGCAACGATTGATAGCATACATACCGTTCTACATCAGGTCTTTGAAATGGCAGTAGATGATGATTATATCAGAAGCAATCCAACGGACAATGTTTTGCGTGAATTGAAAAAATCACATTGTTTTAAGACTGAAAAACGCAGGGCATTAACCAAACCGGAGCAGGAACTTTTTCTTAACTATCTGAAGAACACACCGGAAGCACAGTATTGGTATCCAATATTTGCGGTTATGGTCGGAACTGGATTGCGTGTGGGCGAATTGACCGGACTTAGGTGGTGTGACATAGATTTAGAGGAAGGGATTATAGATGTGAATCATACACTGGTTTATTATGACCACAGAACTGAAGGAAGCAAGAAAGGCTGCTATTTTAATGTGAATACAACCAAAACTCCGGCAGGTATGCGACAAGTTCCTATGCTTGAATTTGTGAAAGAAGCATTTTTAATGGAAAAAGAAAGGCAGGAACTTCTCGGACTGCATTGTGAAGCTGCGGTTGACGGATACACTGATTTTGTTTTTGTAAATCGTTTTGGTCAGCCGCAACATCAAGCAACCCTCAATAAAGCAATCCGTCGTATCATAAGAAATTGTAATGATAAGCAGTTTCTGGAAAGTGAAAATCCAGAGGTTTTACTTCCTCACTTTAGCTGTCATTCCCTTAGACATACATTTACTACAAGAATGTGCGAAGCCGGTGTAAATGTTAAAGTTATTCAGGACGCACTAGGACACAAAGACGTATCCACGACATTGAACATTTACACAGATGTAACAAAGGAATTAAGAAAGTCAGAGTTTGAGGGATTAGAATTACAATTTAATCAGTAAATAGTTATAGAAAATCAGAAAGAGAGCATATGCCGTAGAGATATGGTGTGTGCTTTCTTTACTTTATGACGAGAAAGTGGTAAAATGAAACACAGGGCTGATGGCAATGCTATAAAACCCAAAACTAAATAAGGATATACACCATTTACACCAATTTTTACACCAAACCTCATTTTTACCTTCACGAAACAAGTGGGAATGGTGTAAAGAGGTTGAATAAAAGCCCATTCATAGGCGATAAAATTTACAAAATGGAATTAAGTCGTGAGTGGACGATTTCGTCCCTACGATGAAGACGTTGGAATAAACATAGTAAGATAATTTGTAGAATTAATGGGCAATTCCAAGCGGGATTGCCCATTTTCAGAAAGAAAAAGATAAATCGGAATTTATAAAGGAGAATATTGATGAAACTATTTTTATGTTCGCACTTTTCAAGTGTAGGAAGTCTGATAAAGGAAGAAATTGAAAATAAGAAAGTCGCATTTATTCCAACAGCTTCACTGCGTGAAGGCTACACCGGTTATGTCGGCTCGGCTCGAAAATTATTCAAAAAGTTGGGAGCAATCGTAACTGAAATTGATATTTCAACGGAGGCTTATTCAACGATACAGTCTGTTTTTGAAGAAGCAGATGTGATATATTTTACCGGCGGAAATTCTTTCTTTCTTATGGACCAGCTCCGTAAAACGGGAACTGATGGACTGCTGAAAAAGGAATTGGCAAATGGAAAATTGATGATCGGTGAGTCGGCAGGCGCAATTATATGCGCTCCAAGCATCCAATATATCGAGCAAATGGATGAAAAGCCGGAGGACTACTCACAAGAAGATAATGCAGGGCTTGATTTGATTGATTTCTATGTTCTTCCGCATTATCTTACAGCACCATTTAAGAGAGTTACCGAGAAAATAATGACTGAGTTTTCGGATTTGAATCTATGCCCGATTAACAACCGTCAGGGAATTGTAATTGATGGTGAAGGTTCAAAGGTTATTTGCAAAGACTAATTTGAAAATTCCCATTTATCAAGCCCTTTGAGAGAGGAGAAATCTTTTCTCAAAAGCTTGTTCGATACTGAATGTTATGTTAAGATAGCAAGTATAGCGAGTGGGCAATTCCAATCGGGATTGCCCATTTTCTAAAATGAATGGAAATACAAATCGGAATTTAGAAGTGTGAAAGGAATGGAAATGGATAAATACCTTGAACTAAAAGAAAAATTTGAAGCAAATAGAGATGATGAAAATGCTGTAAAAATGGCGGCGTATATGAGGAATTTGTTTTCATTTTATGGTTTACCAACACCTAAAAGAAAAGCAATTTACAAGGATTTTCTGAAATTTGAGAAAGGCAAAAAAATTATTGACTGGGATTTGCTTGACAGATGTTATGCAGATGAACATAGGGAATTCCATTATTTTGTGATGGATTATCTTGTAGCGATGCAGAAATTCTTAACATATGATGATGTTCCACACATAAAAAAGTATATTAAAACAAATCAATGGTGGGACACAATAGACGGACTTGATAGAATTGTCGGGAATATAGCTTTTGCAGATGAACGAATAAATGACCTAATGTTGGAGTGGTCAACAGATGAAGACTTTTGGGTGCGCCGAATTGCTATTGACCACCAGCTTTGTAGGAAAGAGCGAACAAATACGGAATTGCTTGAAAAAATATTAGTGAATAACTTTGGCAGTTCAGAGTTCTTTATCAACAAAGCCATCGGTTGGAGTCTGAGAGATTATTCTAAGACAAATCAGGATTGGGTAAGAAATTTTGTTGAAACTCATAAAGACAAGATGGATAAATTGAGTATCAGAGAAGCAAGCAAATATTTATAAGTCAAATGGGAAACACAAAATTCCAGTTTGCCAACCTGCCCTTTGAGAGAGGAGAAATCCCTTTCTCAAAGGGTCTTTTTATATTGTGCAGTTTTGTATGAGGTTTCTTGTGTTTCATATTATCACATAAGAAACCACAAAGACATCACCGCTCTTACTTCTCCTCAAACATCCACTTGACCGCCTTTTCAGCATACTCACTCCAAAAAATCATATCGTGGTTGCCTTTGCTTTCCAAATACTCGTGAGAAACGTTTCTGCTTTCAAGAAATTTGTGAAGATCACGGTTGTTTTCAAGCAGGAAATCTTCCGTACCGCAGCACATAAATATATCTGGGATATTTTTGCCCTCTCGCTGAAGTTCGTCTATAAGAAATTCGGGATTGTTCCTGCTGTTCAGCACCTCAGACGTTTCGCCGAAACATTCTCTGTAATATTCATAATTCGCTGTGGCATTGCCTTGCCCCTCTGACATTCCTGCGACTTCGTGTACGATAAGAGCCGAAGATAATGCAGCAACCTTGCCAAAGGTTTCCGGATATGCAAATGCTGTATGAAGCGCACCAAATCCGCCCATTGAAAGACCCATAATGTATGTTTCACTGCCGTCTTTCGCAAGTCTGAAAACTCGTCTTACATAGTCCACAAGCTCCTCGCCGACGAATTTGCAGAACTGATGACCGGTCGAGCGTCCGTCCAGCCAAAAAGAATTTTCGCCCGAGGGGATAACTACCGCAAAATTATACTTGTCTGAAAGATATTCAGGCACCCAGTTTTCTGCGTCGCCTGTAAAACCGTGCAGCAAGAAAAGCGTTTTGGTGCTGTTTTCCGAGTATTTCGTATCTGTCTGCCCCCAGTCCTGCCTTATGTCACATGGCAGGTACATTTTAAACGTGGTATACCTCCGCAGGCAATTTGAATAAAATCTGATCGTTAAGTTTGACATAGTTTTTCCTCCTGTTTTTTATATAATTATACTACATAAAATAAGGTTTGTTCAAGGGGGCAGCGAAAAAATTTTTCAATTTTCCTCACAAAATCATTTATCCCTATAAAAATAAAAAATCACATCTGTCAAAGCCTCGTCCCAACGTACCTTGCCGCTTTTTCATAATATTTTTTTGTCGATCATAATTCTACGCTCCCCCACATTTACAAGGTGTCTATCTACCCCGTCTGCAACTATTTTATTCATTATATCAAACTCAATGCCGCCGCTACAGAGATACAAAAAATGATACTGAAAAAGTGTAATATGTTTGCAAATGCTGAGATATGACATACATGAAAGGAGATAATAATATGCCAACAGTTTTGCCAAAAGAAAATGAAGTCGAACAGTTTTTTTCAAGGATAATGGCATCGGAAGGAGCTTGCCAAAGGCTCAGCAACGTGCTTTACGATCACCTTAGTGACGATGATATGCAGACCGATCCTGACCCAGAACATCTTGTGCAGGTGCTTTTGACCGCATATACGAACTGTGATATAAGTGCGCTTCTGCTGGAGCTTTGTGGAATAAGTCTTTTCGATCTGCTGAGAGAGGCATACCTTATACCAAAGCGTTTTCACGGAAAAGCCGGAAAAAATCCTGAACTCCTTACGACCCCTGAAGGCGATGTCATTGAAGAAAAGAAAAAGCTTGTCACAAAGCATGAGTTCGAGAAATTTCGTGATGTGTACAAAAACCACAGCTGTGCACCACGTTCAAAGCTTTATCTTGCAGACGGATATGACCTTATGAGGGTCTATACCGACGGAATGAACATTAAGGAAAAGCGTGTTGACAAAAGACGTGGCGTGCTTATACTTTACGCCCTGCCTGACACTGTAAAGCTTGGACTTTCCGAGGCTCAGACCTATAATGTTATATGGAATACTTTCCACAAGATACAGCAAACTGCCCCGACAGCAATGGTCTATTACGGACAGGAAACAGGCGAAAGGGCTGGAAAATCATTTGATGAGATTGGCGTTTTACTGCCTGTTCATCAGTTTGAAAAGAAAATGCTCATGCACCTCAGCGAGATAGACGGCATTGTGCTTGCCTGCCGTGAGGAAATGATGAAAAAAGCAGGCTCAGACAGCCTTGATCTTTAAAAACGGAAGTGATACTGAATGTCACAAACTATAGTTAAGAAAAATCACATGGATATCCCATGGCACGATTTCACAGACGCCGAAAAGGACGAGCCAGTATCAAAGGCGAGCCTAAAAGAAAAAGCCTCTGTTATAGGCAGGGTGGGAATGATGTTTCTCTCCTGCGGAACGGGAGCGTGGCGTGTGAGAAGTTCCATGAATACCATGTCGGAATGTATGGGACTGACCTGCACAGCAGATATCGGGCTTATGTCCATAAACTACACCTGTTTTGACGGCGAGGCTTGCTTTTCGCAGTCTCTTTGCCTTACTAACACAGGAGTAAACAATTCAAAGCTAACACGTCTTGAAATTTTCATCAACGATTTTGTCAGCCGCTGCGATAGTTTGACTTACGGACAGGTCATTTAGGTGTTGTACTTAAAATCTTAGTCATAGTCTAAAGCTATACCGAACCCACATAAAAAAACTATATTGATATACACTTTCCTATTAAGACTATTCTCCATTACCTATTACTGGGGTCAGCGGCATTTGTCAGCAAAAGCGAAGTGCTGAGGTGTTTTAAGAACATAACAGGACAGTCGCCGTTTGAATATCTAAAAAATTATCGTCTGCGCAATGCGGCATATATGATAAAAAACACATCTGACTCGATAAATGCTATCTGTGGGCTTTGCGGCTTTGACGATCACAGCTATTTTTCAAAAGCCTTTAAAGAAGCCTACGGGTGCAGTCCCAGAGATTTTAGAAAGTAGAATATACGGGACAATATCTCACAGATTTATCCGTCTGTCGTGTAGACATTACATTTTCCTGTTTATAGGACTACTATAAAACTATTATCAAACAAAAGACGTTTCATTTTATCCAAATGGAACGTCTTTTGCACTTATGCTTTTTCTTGTATGAAAAAAGAGTCAATTATCCTCCTCCCAATAATCCTCTGCATCCTCGTAGTCATAGAAATCATCATAGTGATCTTCATAGAGATCCTCTGGGTCGTCATAATCATGAGCATCATACTCAGCAGATTTACTGGTTGAGGTTTTATTGGTATTCTTACGGGTAGCCCTGGTAGCTGAACTACTTGCTGTAGTGGTTTTCGGACGTGATGTTGTAGCAGTTGAGAATACTGGAGTATAGCTGTTCTTATTATTGTAATACTTAGGGTCATGTATCAAACAGTAGCAGCTGCCTTCTTCAGGAGTATTGTCACAGCCCGAGTGTGCGCATTTGGGGCGCAGGGCATCATAGATCATGGCTATCCCTATGATGATCAACACAGCGACAACGATTCCTTTGAGATTGAACGAGCTATGCTGAGAGCTGTTTTCTGTTGTCAGCTTGTAGCCTATATAATCGTCAAGCATTTCCTTGTTTCTGTTGTATTTTCCAGATTCCATAATCACACCTCCAAACTGTATTTCTAATATTATACCATATTTTCTAAGATTTGTGGTAACAATTTTTGGACAGTTGAATATTCTGTCCCTTTTATCATTTTTTAGTGGCAAAGTCGGATAGTGTGCAGAATATTTAACGGTTACTAATACTCAACTTCCCTTAATTTTATCCCCATTATACAGCTTGAAGCGAACTCTATGCCAATGGGTAAAAAAATTTTTCAAACCTCCCCAATTTTACCCCTAAGTATGCTATAATAGAATAGACAAGAAACCCGACCCAAAACCCAGCGAGGTGCTTTTATGACATATGCAATATCTGATATCCACGGCTGTTATGAGGAGTATATTAAGCTTCTCGAAAAAATAGGCTTCTCTGAGGACGATACCCTCTATATCCTAGGTGACATCTGCGACAGGGGCGAAAAACCTATGGAGGTTTATAACGACATCATGACTCGTGATAATGTTATCCCGTTGTTCGGCAACCACGAACACCTTGCCTATATCAATCTCCGCCACCTTATAAAAAATGATGTGAGCAAGCTTACAAAAGACGAACGGCTAGACCTGATTGATTGGCTCACCAGCGGAGGAAAACCCACTTTCAGCGAATTTATCTCCCTCTCCAAAGCCGACCGCATGGACTTTATGGAGTTTCTTAAAAGCTTCTCAATGTATGAGGATATCACCATAAACGGCAAACGTTTTGTCCTCACCCATGCAGGTCTTGGGGGCTTTAGCGAGGATAAGCCCCTTGATGAATATACCCTCCACCAGCTTATCTGGGAGCGTGCCGACTATTCAAAACGCTATTTCAGCGACCCGAATACTTTCCTTGTGACAGGTCACACCCCTACCGCCAATATCCCAAACCACGGCATACCCGAAGCCTACAAAGCCAACGGACACATAGCCATAGATTGCGGCTGTGCCTCAGGTGGACGTCTGTGTGCATACTGCTTTGAAACAGACAGTGAGTTTTATGTTGACAAAATAAACCAGCCCCTTGAAAATCACTTCAAAATGTGATATACTTATTCTGATAAATATCATAACCCACGAGGATAAAACATGGTATGTGCCATATTAAAGAGTGTTTATAAATAAGGATTTAGAGGAGCGAGATATGAATACAATCAAAGATATTCGTATATACAGAAGTCAAGCAGAAAACATTGCAGGAAATTCACTGCCTCATGAATTTGCGAACAAGGAACTAAGTATTATGCTCCACAGAATTGCAATGAAACTAAGGGAACATGATTTTACATTGGGTGATTTCAACCACTTATATGTCAATCTAACAACCTGTATGGTAGATGATAAAATTGCCCCCTCCAAACGAGGCAAAGACAGATATTTCCCTAGGTTTCGTTATTACGATGTTGAGATAAGTCAACCTTTTTTTGATACTTTGGAAACCTCAGACTGCATACAATCGGTTATTGAGATTGTCGAGCAGGTTTTGATAAAGTATTTCTGCACAGCAAAGCATGATTCAGAGTTTATCCGCTCCTGCGTATCAGAAGCTGTAGAACAAGGAGAAAATATGCTTGTAAAGTTTAAAGAGAAAAGAGCTTCAAAAAAACAAGCAATCATTTACTTACGATATTTAGATAACTGTCGATATTTCCCGCTTTTAAGAATATTTGATTTGGATGATACAATGATTTTAGAAAAAGATTTTCCCGAAACGAACAGCCTTGATGCTTATGGTGAAATTCAATTAAGCTCAAAAAAAATAACTATTAAGCCGAGAAAAAATCAATATGCAAGGAACTCTGAGCCTATCACGTTCATACTGTAATTTCTATTTAGTCATTCTTTTCTTAAATAATTATCCACCGATACAGCTCCTCTGTATCGGTATTTTTCTGCCCCAACGCCCATATCACCACCCTCTATTGACATTTCCCCCTCAATGTGCTATCATAAAAAAGGCAAGTTAGTCACAACTATCTTAATAACACCACAGGAGGAAGAAAAATGGATATGAATGAAAAACCAAAGCTTTCAGGCGTGCCTGAAACTATGCTTCAAACTGTTTATGCCCGTGCAAAGGAAACCAAAACAAGGGGTGCGATAAAAGATACAAAAGCCGTGGAGATAATAGATAAGATAAACTATGATTTTTCACTTGCCGATAAAGACTCAGCAATGCACAGTGGCGTTGTTGCAAGGACAATAGTCCTCGATAAGCTTGCGAACAAGTATCTTGCAAAAAGCAAAGGCGCAGTGGTGGTGAATATCGCCTGCGGACTTGATACACGCTGTTACAGAATGAACGGCTACACCCATTGGTATAACCTCGACCTGCCCGAAACTATCGCCGTGAGAGAAAAGCTTCTCCCTGAATCAGGCGAGATATCCCAGATAGCAATGTCCGCAATGGACGATTGGAGCGGAGAAATAACCGAGCACGATGCCTCTGCTATCGTCATTATCGAGGGTCTGACTATGTACCTCTCAGGAAAGGACGTAAAGGAGATTTTTGACGTCATAAGCAAATGCTTTGACCACGTCACAGTATTGGTCGAGACGATGAGCCCCACTATGGTAAAGCGTATGAAAGAAAAGTCGATCGAGGGCAGCAAAGCCAAATTCACATGGGGCGTCAAGGACGGCAAAGAGCTTGCAAAGCTTCTCCCGAACTTCCGCCACATTGAAGACCACAGCCTTGCCGAGGGAATGGCGGAGTTTATCCCAATATTCAAGCTTCTTAAAAAGATAAAGCCTGTGAGCAATATCTCAAACAAGATAGTAGTAATGGAAAAATAACTTTGACTTCCCACCCACGCCATGCTATAATCCCAAATTTAGAAGTTCCGCCACGCAAAAAGCCCATCAAACAGCGTATCACCGCCGCAATTCAGATATAATTTTTTATCTCCAACAATATAAAATTCTTTTTTTGCACGGGTAGCAGCAACATTCAGTCAATGTCTGTGTTGATGCGGAATTTGATAAATATTTTTCAGTCACTCCAAAATGTTCTATAAGCATATTCAGAATGTTTGAATCCATTGTGAGTACAGGCTTTATTTGAGAGCGATACTGCAAAAATAGTCAGCACCTTTAAGCTCCTCAACAAACTTTTGGTCGATTTGTTCCTTGGTAAGTGGAAGCTCATTTACGATATTCTGCACTGCACCATTATTGGAGCTTGCAACAACAATATTATTTTCCGTAATGATCTCTGGAAGAACTCCAATAGATATGTTGTCAGAATCCGCCATTTCTTTTGATGCCTTAATTGACTTGTCCCTTAGTTTGGCAATATCATAAGCCTGTTTTACAATTTTTTCTTATCCATTGCCATTCCCCTATCTTCCGTTCATCACCCAAGCAAACCCTTTAGCTGTCCGCAAAGCAGGCTCTTTAAAATGCCCGCCCTTGTTCCATTCAAGGGCACATTCGATACCCTGCCCCGTCAGCAAATCATAACTCTCACGGATACAGTCGCCCACCTTTGACATGACCGCATTTTTCGTCCTTTCTTCCTTGTCACCAAGGCTGAGATAAACAGCATCGCATTTTATCTTATTCTCTTTCATATACCCCACAAAATCAGGAAACCACACCGACGGAGAAGCCGCCGCAACGCCTGAAAATTTCTCCGTTTGAAACGCCGCCCACAAGGCAAAAAGCCCTGCCAGAGAATATCCGCCAATGTAATAATTCTTGCTCTTGTCCGAGCAAAGCGTTAATATCTCCGTCAGAGTGTCTTCCGCTCCATTGCCGAAGCCCTCATTGCCAAATACCGCAGGAGCGTTCCAAGGCGATAACTCATCGTTCCAATCATCGACCTTCACCGCAATAAGCTGAAAATCCACACTTGTGAGCTTTTTTATCTCTGCCACCTCGTTTTCTATCTCAGGCAGATCATGGTCGCCCACAGGCTGGATAAGAACAATATCAGCATTTTTGTCGCCATAATAATGGTATGTCATTTTGCCGTCACCTCTGTAATATATCTCACTTCAAGTACCCCTCTACAACGCCAACAAATTCCCCTATATCCGCAAAATAATTAGGATAAGCCTCACTTAGCCTTGCGAAAGAAGAAAACCTGACAAGCACATTGTCCGTCCTATCATTACTGCGGTATTTCGTTTATTGACAGTATATCACATTATCCGCAATATTTCAACAGTCCTCAAAGTCAAGCCCTTTTAATCTGTAGATGAGCCAAAATGAAAATGAGATACTATTGATTTTAGTTAAGATAAGTGCTATAATATTTCATAAATCTAACAGAGGAGAGGATAAAATGCCAATATTTTATATATCGGATATGCACATTGGACACCAAAACGTCCTGCGCCATGACAATAGACCTTTTACTGACATCAACCATATGCAGGCTGTCATGACGGCAAATTGGAACAGCACCGTTTCCGATAGCGACGAAGTTTATATCCTCGGTGACTTTGCATGGAAAAACGCTCAGGGGCTTGAAATGCTCTCTCAGCTTAATGGCAAAAAGTATCTTATCCTCGGCAACCACGATAAGCCCACAGAAGAAATGAAAGCCTGCTTTCAGTGGGTAAAAGACTATGCAGTGATACAAGACGACGAAACGCAGGTGGTGCTTTCTCATTATCCTATCGCCCATTGGTATAATCAATATCGTGGTGCTGTTCACCTCTATGGTCATGTCCATAACACCAAGGACTATCAGGCGTTTTTGCAGTATGCACAAATATGCAAAAACCTTGCCATACCATTTGAAAGCTATAACGTGGGCTGTATGCTCTATTATATGGACTACACCCCCAGAACACTTGATGAAATAAGGAGGAGCGCAAAATGATACTTATAACAGGCGATATCCACGGAAGTCACGATATCCATAAGCTCAGCAACAAAGGCAACCCCGACTTCAAGGATATTTTCAACAGCATGACAAAAGATGATTACGTTATAATTTGCGGAGATTTCGGACTTGTATGGAACAATGATAAGGAAGATATGTGGTGGAGAAGCTGGCTTAATGACAGACCTTTCACCACCCTCTTTGTTGACGGCAATCACGAGAATTTCGACCTTCTGAACGCTTACCCCGTAGAAAACTGGCATGGCGGAAAGATACACCGAATAGCCCCAAGCATTATCCACCTTATGCGAGGACAGCTTTTCGATATCGAGGGCAAAAGCTTTTTCACCATGGGCGGTGCAGAAAGCCATGACAGAGAGTTTCGCACCATAGGCATAAGCATATGGGAGCAGGAGCTTCCTAATAACAAAGAATACGCTGGGGCGCTTTCCACCCTTGAAAAGTGCGGATACAAAGCCGACTATGTTATAACTCACTGCGCCCCTACAGATATCGAATATGAGGTGGAGCATGGAAAATGCACGTCCGCTTATAATTTCTACTATTCAGAAAACAGGCTCACAGAATTTTTTCGTGACCTTGCAGAGAAAATGCAATATGAACGCTGGTTTTGCGGGCATTATCACTGCGACTATGTGAGCAAACTAAACCCGAAGTTTGAGATACTTTATGATAAAATAGTCACACTGCCTTAATAGTCTGACCTATGAGCTTATTGACCACGCACCCCTTTGACTTCCCACCCCCGCCATGCTATAATGATAAAAAAAAGAGGTGACCCCACATGACCAATAAAGCATACTACCACCTGCCGGGGCTTTTCGAGTTTTATGACCTTTACTCCGCTTTCCTGCCCATATTCCGTGACCATAGAGATTATTTCTATGACTGGTGTGAAATAGGCTCTGTCTATGGCGCACCTGCCGACTGTATATGGGGCGGCGGACGAGCAGGCTTCGGCGAACATTCTCCACGAGAAGTCCTCGACCTTATGAAAGAATATAACATCTCCTCACGGCTGACCTTCAGCAATTCCCTGCTAAGAGAAGAACACCTTTCAGACAAAAAATGCAATGACCTCTGCAAGCTTTTCTCCCAAGATGCAGACCCAAAAAACGGCGTGATAATATATTCCGACCTGCTGCTCTCGTATATCAAAAAGAATTATCCCCACCTCTATTTTGTGTCCTCTACCACAAAAGTCCTTACCGAGTTTTCTCAGCTTGTAAACGAGCTTGACCGTGACGATTTTTCCTATGTAGTCCCCGACTTTCGCCTGAACAAAGCCTTTGATAAGCTCTCTACACTCTCCTCTCAGCAGAAAAACAAAGTGGAATTTCTTTGCAACGAGTGCTGTTATATAGGCTGTGCAGACCGAAAAAACTGCTATGAAAACGTCAGCCGCAAGAATCTCGGTGAAAACTGTCCCGACCATGTTTGCAAAGCACCAAATGCCTCAGAGGGCTACCGCTTTTCAAAAGCCATGGAAAGCCCTGCCTTTATCGGCATAGAGGATATCCAAAACACCTATCTCCCCATGGGCTTTTCAAACTTCAAAATAGAGGGCAGAAGCCTTGGAAGTGCCTTGATACTTGAATTTCTGCTCTACTATATGACAAAACCCGAACATCAGCTAAAGGTCAGAGAGCAAATTTATCTTGACAGTATGCTGGATCTGTTCTGACTATTCTTTACATCGCATATCTCCTATATCCAAAGAAATATGTCGCAAAACTCATGTTACCCATGGCTTACTTGGAAACAAAAATCAAAATAAGTGTAAACAATGCCACTTTTTTGTTGAAACAGCCATTATAATATAGTATAATAACACAGTGCTTTGTCACAAAAAAGTTATAGGAGAATTTACATGAAAAAAATTATCGACACATTTCTGCGTTCTTTGCTCACAGGCGTGGCGATAGCCATAGGCGGAACAGTCTATCTTTCCTGCCCTAACAAATATCTGGGAGCGTTTCTTTTCGGCATTGGACTGTTTGTGATACTGTCTTTCGGCTTTGATCTCTTCACAGGAAAAGTCGGCTATGCAGTTGAAAACAAGCCCTCTTATCTCGGTGAGCTTGGCATAATATGGCTCGGCAATTTTGCAGGAGCCGTCCTCTCCGCCCTGCTTATTACCCAAACACGCATATCCACCATAAGCGACAAAGCCACAGAGCTTTGCAATATAAAGCTTGGGGATAATATCACAAGCGTTTTTATCCTATCATTTTTCTGCGGAATTCTTATGTTTGTTGCCGCAGACGGCTATAAAACTATCCAAAACCCTGTGGGACAGATACTTGCAATATTTCTCCCCGTTGTGGTCTTTATCCTCAGCGGCTTTGAACACTGCGTCGCTAATATGTATTTCTTTACCATAGCAGACCTGTGGAGCGTTAAAGCCTTTGGCTACCTTATTATAATGTCCCTCGGCAACTCCATTGGCGGAATACTTATCCCCCTTCTGCGAAAAGGCTTTGTATCAAGAGCATGACGCCTGTTTTTATAGGCTTATATAACATATAAAAAAAGATACCGCAGTTCAAAAAGAACTGCGGTAAAAAAATGACTTCTGCTCTCAGGAACACAGTAAAGGGGTATTATGAAAACATCGCAAAGTTTCAAAAACCAAAACAAAATCAAACAAAAGAGTAGTAAACACCATAAGATAACAAATAAAACACAATTTAAACAATTTAAAAGGAGTGTGCAGAAGTTATAAGGCGTGCCTTGTGCGGTATTGCCTTGATTTGTTCCTGATGTATGTATTATATCACACTAAAAACCATTTGTGGTAACTTTTTTTGGACAGTTGCGACTTTTTTCAAAAAAATCCGCACTCCGAAAATCCTAAAGCTTTCAGAGTGCAGATTTATCTTTTTCTGTAGAGGCGAACAGCGTTTGCCCCTTCCCACGTCTATCTGAATTGTCGCCTGTCTATCAAATAATATCCGCCCTGCGTTTACCTATCTGTGCAAACTCTTTGCGCCGTATGATAAAGTAAGCCACTGTTACCGCAGTGCCTGTTATCACCCAGGAAACAGGGTAAACTATCATGAGCATAAGATAGCTTCTGTGAGCCGCATAGATCGTGTTCACCCACACAAGCCTGAACACGCAGGTGCCAAGCACAGTTATGACCGCAGGCGTCATAGAGTGGCCCATTCCCCTAAGACAGCCGCCCGATATTTCGTAAACACCCGTAAGAAGCTCCAGCAGGCAAACTGACCACATTCTTATCATTGCGTAGTGTATAACGTTCTCGTCCGTTGAGAAGATCTGTATAAAAAGGTGTCTGCCAATAATGAATATCAGACTCAGCCCAAGACAGCTTGCAAGCCCAATAAAGGTGCAAAGCCTGTATATCTTTTTACAGCGTTCCTTATCCTGAGCCGCAAAATTCTGACTTGTAAATGTGGTCGCAGTCTGAGCGAAAGCGTTTATCACAAAATATGCCATGAACTCAAAATTTTGTTCCGCTGTGCTTCCAGCGATACCGTCTGAACCGAAGCTGTTTATCGCCGCCTGTATCACAACGTTTGACAGTGAGAAAACCATGCTCTGCAAACCAGCCGGCAAGCCTATCTTTATGATACCGAGGAGATATTTCCAGCGTATCCTGAGCTTTCTGAAATCAAGTCTTAGCATCTCCTCCTCGTGGGTAAGAAAGTAAAGTATCATACAGGCACTGAAAAAGTTTGATATAACAGTTGCCGTTGCAACGCCTGCCACGCCCATTTTGAACACGATCACGAATACAAGGTTCAGAATAACATTTATAACGCCTGCGGTGATAAGAGCGTAAAGAGGTCTGGTGCTGTCGCCCTTGCTCCTAAGCACTGCCGAACCGAAATCGTATATCTCGATAAAAGGCATTGCAAAGAAGAATATCCTGAGATACAGCGTTGCAAGCTTTAAAACATCATCAGGCACATTCATCATGCCAAGGAGTATCGGCGCAAGTATCTCGCCTACACCCAGTATGATAAATCCGCTTATGACCGCCAAAAGCACCACCGTATGTACAGCCTCGTTTGCCTTATCTTTTCTTCCCTGACCTATAAGCCTGGCCACCACAACGTTTGCACCGACAGAAAGCCCCAGAAAAAGGCTTACAATAAGGTTCACCAATGAAGAATTGCTTCCAACCGCCGCCATGGCTTTGTCGCTGTCAAATCTGCCCACCACCGCAAGGTCAGCGGAGTTAAAAAGCTGCTGCAAAATACTTGACAATGCAAGGGGCAGTGCAAAAATAACGATCTTGCCCACAAGCGGACCGTTTAACATATCTATTTTCTTATTTTTCATACCGGATCTTCTCTCGTCTTTCAACTAACTATTTCTCACACCTAATATTATATCACACCATAAAAGCTATTTCAATACTCGAATTTGCACATAAGCACACACAGCGATGTGTAAAAATCTAAACATTACGACCATTTGTACAATTTTTTGAACTCTTTACCTGTTGACAAAGGCATGAAATGGTGTTATAATAATAATCCACGGGAGGTGAGCAGTATGGCGATAGACAAAAAAGGCACAAAGCAGATTGCCGACAATCGAAAGGCACGTCACGATTATTTCGTGCTTGAGCAGATAGAGTGCGGTATCGAGCTTGTGGGAACAGAGGTCAAGTCTATAAGGAATGGCGGCGTCAATCTGAAAGACAGTTGGTGTTCTATCGAGGACGGAGAGATGTGGGTCAAGGGTATGCACATATCCCCTTATGAACACGGCAATATTTTCAACCGTGATCCACGCCGTGAGAGAAAGCTGCTGCTCCACAAACGTGAGATACTGCGGCTGTTCGGAAAGGTACAGCAGGAGGGTCTTACGCTTATCCCGATGTCGCTATATTTCAAAGGCAGCAGAGTCAAGCTTGCACTTGGGCTTTGCAAAGGTAAAAAGCTTTATGACAAGCGTGACGACATGGCAAAGAAAGCCGCACAGCGTGACATAGAGCGTGCCATGAAAGAGCGAAACTAACCTGGGGGTGTAAAGGTTTCGACGGGGGTTTTGAAGCACGATAAGCGAGTAGAGGAGCGCACACTCTTTAAACGGCGTACGTTTTAAAATTAGACGACAACGATAATTTTGAATTAGCTGCTGCTTAAGTCAGCGCTCGTCTTGCCTTAGAGTACCACGGCTTTGGTAAAGGCGTCGATCAGTGGTGAACGTTACAAAGCGACGGCTGTAGCCTTGTGATGTATCACAGCCTACCAAACACACAGGCGTGTCTGTTTGCCTTTGTGCAAGGGAACGGGAGTTTTCCGCAATAACAGAATACACTCGTAGAAGTTCGTGGGGATAGGCTTTCGGACAGGAGTTCGATTCTCCTCACCTCCACCAGCAGGGGCGTGCCCCTGCACCCAAATCCGCTATCATTTACGGTAGCGGATTTTTTTGTCGCCGCCAATGGGTACGATACGCTGGGAAAGATACGATATTCGCCGTGGCGGGCATTTCCCATCAAGGCTTTTTGTAAACACACAAAGTCACCACTGTGATAATTTGTGTGTCACTTTTACAAATTCAGGGGCGTGCCCCTGCACCCAATTCCGCTTTACTTTATGTAAGGCGGATTTTTTGTTGCCGCTCATCAATTTTATCTAAAACCCAACCATTGTTTCTCCGTGGCGGGCATTTCAAGCCACGGCATTTTATTGCCTTACAACTATACAGAAAAAAAACGTGTAATGCCAATATCGGCAATACACGTTTTCATATCAATGCCCACGTTTAGCATAAGTCTTTTTGAATGAGCGGTAGAAAATAATGCCCACAAGGGTAGTGATGACTTCGGTGGTGGGGAAAGTCGCCCAGAAATAGTCAAGCCCTATGCGCGAATACAGCCAGCCCAGCGGCACAAAAAGCACCAAGGTCCGCAGTATGGTGAGTGCTGAGCTTCTCAGTGAATAGCCTATCGCCTGAAAGAAAACCGGAAAGATAAGCGAGGTAGTCATAGGCAGAAAGCTCAGACCGATAAAGCGGAATCCCACTGTTCCGATAGCGATGACCTTAGGGTCGTGTGAGAACACACTGAGCATTTGCGAAGGGATAAGCTCAAAACAAAGCGTTCCGAACGCCATAAGCGCCATGCCCATAAATACGGAGTTTTTCAAGGCCTTACTGCAACGCTCTGAGTTCCCTGCGGCGTAATTGTAGCTTACGATAGGAACGATGCAAGTCTGCATTGCGCCCAGTGGGATAAAGAAAAACGCCTGCCATTTGTAATAAAGCCCCAAAGCGGTAACGGCTTGATCGGAGAAAGTTTTCAATATCATGTTTAGTCCGAAAATATAGAACGTATAGGCGGACTGCATAAGGATATTTGGAAAACCTAGATGATATATCTTTTTCAAATAAGAAGGGTATTTCCAAAGCTTCGGGGTGTGGCGGAAGCCCTTTGGCATTACAATAGCCGCTGCGGCGGTCTGTCCGATAACAGTGGCGATAGCCGCACCTGAAATGCCAAGCTTTGGAACAAAGCCCACGCCCCATATGAGAATAGGGTCAAGGATTATGTTCACTATTGCACCCACTATCTGCGCTATCATAGGCGTGCGCATATTACCCTCGGCTTGGAGAACTTTTGTCCATACGCTTTCGCAGAAAAGACCGATACTGAAAGTGCAGACTATCCTGCCATAAGAGGTGACGAGCTTTATGACCTCGGGTGAGGTGGTGGACATTCGGGCGTAGGCTGGCATGATGAAAAAGCAGACAGCGGCAAAAATTATCCACATTGAAATGCCCAGAGCGGTGGCTGTGCCTGCACATTCATCTGACTTGTGTTTTCTGCCAATGCCCATGTAGTGAGCCATGAGTGTGTTGATGCCAACGCCTGTTCCCACGCCGAAAGCTATCATAAGAAGCTGGATAGGGTAGATAATAGAAAGGGCTGTCAGACCTGCTTCCGAGTATCTGCCGATAAAAAAGCTGTCAACGATATTGTAAAGGGCTTGGATAAGCTGTGCGAGCATTACGGGGGGAGCGAGTTTGAGCAGTATTTTGAAAGTGCTGCCTTTGCCGTAATCTAAGGTCTGCGTTTGGGTTTTACTCATTTAATTACTTCCTGTCTTTGATGTCAGAGACTATTATACTACTTTTTGTGTGGGATTGCAAGGGGAAGTTTAAGTGAGGAGTTAGGAGTTAGGAGTGAGGAATGATACAGCCGTACAAAGTAGAGTTGCCAACACCGAGCGAAGCGATTTTGCGACAGCACAAACAAAAAAAGAATGCATTACCATTCCCGATAATGCACTCTTATATTTTACCCTATTTTTCCTCCAGCCCGCTGAGCGAAAGCCTGCTCTCCATTTTCTGAACAGTCTTGCTCTCCTGCTTTGCGATCTTTGCTTCAAACCAGAAGGTCGAGCCTTTGCCCTCCTCCGATTGAACACCGTATGCAAAGCCGTGGGCTTTGAGTATCTCCTGACAAATGGAAAGTCCAAGTCCTGTGCCTACCACGTCACGCTTTACCTTTGCGTCACGGTAGTATCTGTCAAATATCTTCGGCAGAAGCTCCTTAGAAATACCCTTTCCATTGTCTGTTACTTCAATACGAACCACATCAGCCTTGTTTATCTGCTTGATACGAATGACCTTGTTGTCACCCGTGTAGTTTATAGCATTGTTTATAAAGTTATAAATTACCTGATCCAGCTTTGCAATATCCGCTGTTATCACTCTGTCCTCGTCTGGGATATACTTGATATCATAACCGTTTTGCTCTATGAGTATCTGATATCGAGTCATGCAGTCATTGAGCTTGTCAACTATAGAGAAGTCCGTGAGTTTAAGCTCCGCATTGCCCGACTCCAGCTTTGAAAGCTCCAGCAGATTATTTACCAGACTTGAAAGCCTGTCAGCCTCGTCGATAATGACTTGGATATGCTCCTGCCTCTTCACAGGATTATCCCCCGACAAGTCCCTTATCATTTCCGCATAAGCCTTTACCATAGTGAGCGGTGTTCTCAGGTCGTGAGATATGTTCGCAATAAGGTCTTTCCTAAGCTCCGATACCTTTTGTATCTCGTCCTTGGCATTGTTAAGCACCGTGGAAAGCTCCTCTATCTCACAATAGCCATGACCATTGAACTCCACCGTATAATCCCCTTCACCGAATTTCTTCGCCGTGTTCGTAATGTCAACGATAGGCTTTGAAAGTCGCTTTGAGATATACATAGTTACAATAAAAGCAAGCTCAAAAAGTATGATAGTGATATAAATGAGCTGTTCTCTTATAATGCTTACAGTGGAATCTATCGGCTCTATTGAGCTTTCAATAAAAAGATACGCCTGCTTATCCGAATCATCAGTGTAGATAGACGTGCAGTAAAAAATCTCCTTGCTCTTGAAATTCTCATTCTGAGCAATTTTTGTGATGTAGTTATCGTCCGACTGCTTTAACTGAGATATCATCTTGAAAAGTCCGATGCCATAGCCCTTATTTATGATCTTGTTAAGATGCGAATATGCTCCCATGTTGTTTTCCATCACAAGAGGATTGCCCATTTCGTCCGTTATAACAATGCAAAGGCTGTTGTCAAAAGCCAGCGAGCGGTTCGTTACCTCCTGCTGGTCAGTGCCATATGCTTGGATTATCTGATTTGCAGCGTCTGTAATATCTCTTATCTTCGCCGACTGATAATATCTTTCCAAGAAAAAATACTGAAAAAGCCAGATAAGAATAAGAATAAAAGCCGTGAAGAAGATAAAATACATCCACACATATGACCGCAGACTTCTTTTAGCCTTTATCTCCGCTGTCTTATTGCTGACTTTTTCCTTGACTTCTGCAAGCTTACTGGATCTTTTCAAACTTATATCCCATTCCTCTCAGAGTAACAATAAGATTGCGGTATTTTCCAAGGCTGTTTCTCAGCATTTTTATGTGAGTGTCCACAGTTCTGTCGTCACCGTAAAAATCAAAGCCCCATACCTCTTCAAGAAGCTTCTCTCTTGAAAGCGCAATGTTCATGTTCTTCACCAGATAGAAAAGCAGGTCATACTCTTTCGGAGTCATGGAAACCTTCTTCCCGTCTATCTTCACCTCACGGGCTGTAAAGTTTATCTCTAATCCCTCGTATCTTATAACGTCCTCAGTGCGCTGAGAAGCTGACGCACGGTTAAGCACCGCCCTTATCCTTGCCATAAGCTCCTTTGGCGAGAACGGTTTTACAACATAATCGTCAACGCCTATCTCAAAGCCGAAAAGCTTGTCATACTCCTCGCCCCTTGCGGAAAGCATTATAACAGGTATCTGCTTTATTTTTCTTATCTCCTTGCAAGCTGAATAGCCGTCAAGCTTCGGCATCATAACGTCCATTATGATGATATCGAAATCCTGATTTTTCACCATTTCCACAGCCTGCATACCATCCTCCGCCTGAGCCACTTCATATCCCTCAAACTCGGCATACTCTTTGATTATCTCTCTTATTTTAATTTCGTCATCGACTACAAGAATTTTTGCCATAAGTATTCCTCCCTATTCAGACAGCACCGCACAAGAACCGCCTATTGGCTTTGCATACAATGCTTGTGTGTTGCTACCTTAATTCATATTCTTTGCTTATATAATAACCTATTATTGTGTAAAATTTGTGACGGTTTATAGAATATTCTAAGCCATACCACACCAATTCACAAGAAAACTACTGCCCGCCAACCAAAATGGTATGACGGGCAGAGCTTATATAGGAATTTGTTATGGAAATGTCAGAAAATCAGCAATGTCCCATCATAATGAGAGCCATAAGACAAAAACCTGTTACGATACAACTCATTGCGCCCATGATGTTGTCAATTTTTTCTGCTGTAAGCTTTTTCATAGTGATTACCTCCTTGGGATCTAAAATAAACTATTCTGTTCTCAGTGCGATAACAGGGTCTTTCTTTGCCGCCACTCTTGACGGGAACAGACCTGCGATAAGCGTCAGGCAAACGCTTATTGCAATGAGTATAACTGCCGCACTGACAGGTATTGAAGCTCTTATCGGCACATCTGTAAGATGTGCGATTATCATGTTTATCGGTATTGTGAGCAGATAGGAGATAATTATTCCCAATGCACCTGCCACAAATCCCACGATAACTGTTTCGGCATTGAACACTCTTGATATATCCCTCTTTGAAGCACCGATACTTCTCAGAATACCTATCTCCTTTGTTCTTTCCAAAACTGAAATGTAGGTTATAATGCCTATCATGATAGATGATACGACAAGTGAAATCGCAACAAATGCGATAAGAACATAGCTGATAGCGTTTATTATAGAGGTGATAGAACTCATCATAAGACCCACATAGTCAGTGTATTCTATCTTGTCCTCTTCGCCGACACTGTCGTTGTAATCGTCGATAATATCTATTATCTTTTCCTTTGAAGCAAAGTCCACAGGATAGATATTTATGCTGTCAGGGTCTTCAACAACTGAATAACCAAGAGTTTTCATGTTGTTGTCATAGTTTGAAGTAGAATATTTTCCGCTGTTTGCAAGCTGATCCGCATTTGTGTCGGACTGTTCTTTGAGCATTTGCTTCATAAGCTCCATTTGCTCGTCAGAAAGTGAAGCTATATACTTCTTCTGAGTTTCGGTAAGCGATGACATATCACCGCCCTGAATTGCTGACATATCCATTGAACCCATGGCATTCATGCCCATATCTGCAAGCTCGCCTGTATCGGAAGCACCGCTCTGCTCCATAAGAGCCTTATACTGCTCCTCGGTCATTCCCTCAGGTATCTCCATAGAGCTGTCGCCTGCAACCAAACCAGCCCTCTTATCTGTGTCGGAGCTGTCTGCTGTTTTGTCAGCCTTGCTTTCTGTATCGGCTGTGCTGTCGGAAACGGTTTCTGAACTGCTGTCTGTATCTGCCGCATTCTCGTCCGTTTTGAACTTAAGTCCTGAGAAAACATCTATGTCAGGATTTGCTATCTGCTCTTTTACTATCTCACTGTTATCTACTTCGTCGATAAGATATGTCATAAGGTCATGACGATAGCCTATGGCACCGCTTATGGAAGCAGAGGAAGCGTCCTCGTCAGGTCGCAGGATACCAACTACGCTTATTTCGGTGCCGTTTGCAACAGCCTTTTTCATGTAGCTCTCATCGCCTGTCATATCTTCCCACACACCGTCTTTTTTCTTATAGAAATCAGGTGTAGGAACGACCTTGAATTTCAGGTCAAGAAGCTCATCGTAGGTGTAAACGTGCTGTTCGCTGTCAACGGATATATCCTCTCCTGCCATGGCACGTCTTACTATGCCGTTAAGTGAGCTTGGGTCGAGAAGTCCGAGAGAATAAAGCACATAGTCGTTTATCTCGTTGTTTTTGTCAACTACAAGCACAACTTCGTTATACTTTTCAGGCAAACGTCCTGCGATAACGTCATACTGCTTGTCGATAAGCTCCTCATTATCTATCATTTCGCTCCATACGTCAGTACCCATGCCCATCATGCCACCCATTGAGCCACTCATGGACATTGCTTCCATCTGAGTTGAGGACATATATCCCATATCTTCAAGAAGCGTTGACGGATTGACCTGCATTACACCGCTGTCGCTCTCCGTAAAAACGTTAAGTGTAGTGGCGTATGTGTACTGAACGTCGCTTGTAAGGTCTTTCAGGTCGCTGTTATCGTCAAGATATTTCTTGAACTTCTCCAGATTGTTGACCTTTGTTTCTTCCATGAGAGTGTTTATCATCTCACCCATGGCATTCTGAGAATAGACCTTGTCTTTATCGTGGTTTGCTGAATCCTCATGGTTTTTCGCCATGGTGTTCATTATCTCGCCTATACTTGCGGTGGTCTTTGTTATCTGAAGCGGATAGCTTGAAAGTGTATCAGACTGCACCTGATCTATATAAAGCTGAACGCCGTTTGAGATAGAAAGAATAAGTGCGATACCGATTATACCAATAGAGCCTGCAAAAGAGGTAAGAAGCGTTCTTGCCTTTTTTGTCATAAGATTGTTTCGGCTCAAAGACAGTGCAGTAAGGAAGCTCATGGAAGTTTTAAGCTTTTTGCGCTCTTTCTTCGCCGCCTTTTTGTCAGCCTTAGTAGGCTCTTTTTCAGGCTTTTTGATAGGCTCCACAACATTCTTGTCAAGAGGGTCGGAATCGTCTATGACCTTTCCGTCAAGAAGTTTGATTATTCTTGAAGAATATTTCATTGCAAGCTCAGGATTGTGCGTTACCATTATAATAAGCTTGTCCTTTGAAATGCTCTTCAAAAGCTCCATTATCTGCACGCTTGTTTCAGTATCAAGCGCACCTGTAGGCTCGTCTGCAAGCAGAATGTCAGGCTCATTCACAAGTGCTCTTGCAATGGCAACTCTCTGCATCTGACCGCCTGACATCTGATTAGGCTTTTTGTGGAGCTGGTCGCCAAGACCCACCTGCTCGAGAGCCTTGACGGCTCTTTCACGTCTTTCTGACTTTGAAACACCTGAGAGGGTCAAAGCAAGCTCAACGTTTGAAAGCACTGTCTGGTGCGGTATAAGGTTATAGCTCTGGAACACGAAGCCTATGGAATGGTTTCTGTAGGAATCCCAGTCGCAATCCTTGAAATCCTTGGTAGATTTGCAGTTAATGTTAAGGTCACCGCTGGTATATCTGTCAAGACCGCCGATAATGTTCAAAAGAGTGGTTTTACCGCAGCCTGACGGGCCGAGGATAGAAACGAACTCATTCTCACGAAAATCAATGCTGACGCCTTTAAGGGCAGAAACGGTGGAATCACCAACGACATAATCTTTTTTTATGTCCTTTAAACTAAGCATATTTTTTCTCCTATTTTTGTTATTGTAAAGATATTATAATAGGGTTTTATAAACTCAGTTTAAACATAACACAGTTTTGGGTAAAAAATTTGTCGGAGAGGGGGGTTAAGTGAGGAGTGAGGAGTGAGGAATGAGCATAGCAGACCAAAGTTAATTACAAGCATAAAGTAAAAATTAAGCACCGAGCGAAGCGAGAGATAAAGCGCACGCTCAAGCCCGGCGCTAGAGGGCTTGTGGGGTCTAGGGGCAAAGCCCCTAGCGGAGTTTGAGGCAGAGCCTCATTCGGCGCAAGCCGACAAGGTGCAGATTGTAGTATCAAAAGCAGATAGAAATAGGATATCAGATGAAAGTGATATCGGAGTATAAAATCTGCACCGCCTTTCTAGCCCTAAGCGCAATGTAGATACGCAAAGAGCGGAGCGATTTTGCGGAGGTAGGACTTGCCCAAATAACTGTAGGGGCGAACAGCGTTCGCCCGTGTTCAGAATTTGTTATAATTTCAGAATTGTAGGGGCTTGGCGAAATTTCTGCTTTGCAGAAATCCGACGCCCCGACCCACTCGCACGTCTTTGTACATCTGCATGACTTTATGGTAAATTCAAACCTCGTCACTTCAAACGGGCTGTCGCATTTCTGTGAGCTTGCGAACAGAAATTTCGCCAAGCCCCTACAAGCGTGATAGGATAGTTTTTTGTTCTGTCCTACAATGGTTGTAATCGTGGACTTGTTTCTTCGACGGGCGAACGATGTTCGCCCCTACCATGCGTTGTGGGGTTATTAAGGTTTGTGGGATAAACAATAATGCGAAACGTCGAGGTGGGCGGGACGTCGGATTTCTGCAAAGCAGAAATTGCGCCGCTCCCCTACATGGTTTGTGAAAACATAAATGTTGTTGGGGATAACACACATTCTTGACGTATGTTGTACGGATAACGCAAGGTTTGTCGGGCGAACGCTGTTCGCCCCTACAGGTGCGTTGCCGTAAGATTGTGGGTTTAGCCGTTTCTATATTCAATTTTCAAGTTGCGTTCGGGGTGCGGCATTGGGTATTATGCCCTTGGTTGCGTATACACAAAATATCAAACGCACACCCACGCTTTGACACAAGTACTCTACAGCCTGTTCCAGAAACGCACCTCGGTTTCACTAAGTCGCAGGACTTGTACGTGCCCGCAAGTATCAAAACGCTTTCTACTTATACACGAAAAGCACCCCTTTTGTTGCATAAAAAATGCAACAATTGCAGAAATGTTGCCAAATTAAAATATAAATCATTTGTTTGCACAAGGCAATACCCCTGAAATTGTGCAGGATCAACATGAAATTTTGAACTAAATGTGTCTTGACATCGTTAATATCACGTTAATAAAACGGTGATATAATAAAAAAATGCAAAGTGAACGGAGGGGTAAAAATGTTTCACATACTTGTGGTGGAGGACGATACTAACACTCGCAAACTGACCTGTGATGTGCTTAGCGACAACGGCTACACACCTATCGAGGCTCGTGACGGTATAGAGGCTCTCGAAATAATGGACGAAAAACATGTTGACCTTATTATAATGGACGTTATGATGCCTCGTATGGACGGTTTGGAGCTTTGCGAAACTATCCGCAAGGCTGGGTTTCAGACGCCTATATTAATGGTGACGGCTAAGGAAACGGCTTTTGACAAAAAGCAGGGCTTTATAAAAGGTACGGACGATTACATGGTAAAGCCTGTGGACGAGGAGGAAATGCTTCTGCGTATTCAGGCACTTTTGCGACGTTCACAGATAGTGAGCGACCACAAGATAACTGTGGGCGACACCACTCTCGACTATGACGCACTGACTATCAAGACCCCTGAGGGCATAAGAGAGCTTCCACCGAAAGAGTTCATGCTTCTTTACAAGCTTCTTTCCTATCCCGACAAGATATTCACCCGCCGTCAGCTCATGGACGAGCTTTGGGATATGACCTCAGACACTGACGAGCGCACTGTGGACGTACACATAAACCGCATAAGAGAGCATTTGAAGAATAACCACGATTTTGAGATAATGACAGTGAGAGGGCTTGGCTACAAGGCGGTCAAGCTGAAAGGATAGACTCATGAAAAAACATCTTATCTCTGCTCTTCGCTCAGAGCGCAGGCGAAATTACACCATGAACGCCAGCATAGTTTCGGCGGTATTTATGATAATGATATGGGCAGGGCTTCTTACGGGATTTATAATGATAGGCATAAAAAGATGCCTGCATTTTCTATCCCCTTTGCAAATGCCTTTAGTTTTCCTTATTGTAGGACTTGTGGTATCTGTAATAATCGGCACTTGCATTTCTGCCGCTGTAGCAAGCAAGATAGTAGGTCCTGTGCGTGAGGTAAAAAAGGCAATGCACAGGGTAGAAAAGGGAGATTTCTCTCAAAGGTTAGAGGTAACGGGCTTTAACGGCGAGATAGACGAGCTTATAGAAAGCTACAACAAAATGGCGCAGGAGCTTGGAGGCATCGAGATGTTCAGGGAGAATTTTATCAACAGCTTCTCCCACGAGTTCAAAACGCCTATCGTTTCTATCCAGGGCTTTGCGAAACAGCTAAAAAAAGAAAATCTGTCAGAAGAAAAAAAGCAGGAATACATTGACATTATCATCAGCGAATCAAAGCGTTTGACCAATCTTTCATCGAACATTCTTATGCTTTCAAAGCTTGAAAATCAGCAGATCATCACTGACAAGACAAGCTTTTCCCTTGACGAGCAGATAAGAAACTGCATACTTCTTCTGGAAAAGCAATGGACGGCTAAGGACATAAGCTTTGACATTGATATGCAGGAGATACAATACACCACCAATGCGGAAATGCTTTCGCAGGTGTGGGTGAACATAATAGGCAACGCCATAAAATTCTCCCCAGAGGGAAGCTCTATCAGAGTAAAGCTTTTTGAAGAGGGTGATGTGATAACGGCTGAGATAACTGACCGTGGCATCGGAATGGATCAGCAGACCATATCACACATTTTCGAGCGTTTTTATCAAGGGGACAGGGCGCACGCTTCAGAGGGAAACGGACTTGGTTTGCCACTTGTTAAGCGTATCGTGGAGCTGTGCAACGGCAATATCCGTGTAGAATCACAATACGGAAAGGGTACAAATTTTATTGTTACGCTCCCTGAGAATGGATAGGCACATAAAAAGGACGGGTGTTTCGTTGGAAACATCCGTCCTTGATTTTTTATCTCAGGTCGTCAATGCTGTAGCTGTTATAGCCCTCGTAATAATAGCTTTGGTCTATGCCCTTCATAAACAGCTCTCGGTCATTTATATCCGCTGTGAGAGCGTTTTTAAGCAGGTGCTTTATTTCGATATCACGAATGGGGCTTCGCTCCATGGCAAGGAGATAATCCTCCTTGTCTATCCTGCTCCAATCTACCGCCATAGAAAGCTCTTTTCTGAACATCATATCCAGCCATATGCGCATTGACCTGCCATTGCCCTCTCTGAACGGGTGGGCGATATTCATTTCAACATACTTTTCAACTATGCTGTCAAAGTCGCTTTGTGGCATTTTTTCGATATTTTCAAGGGAGCTTTCAAGATACATAACAGGGGCAAATCGAAACCCGCCTTTGGCAATATTCACAGTTCTTATTTTCCCTGCGAAATCATAGATATCCTCAAAAAGATATTTGTGTATCTCTGCAAGAGCTTGAAAACTGCCTGCTTTCTGCTTATCCAAAATGCCATATTCAAACAGCTTAACAGCCTTTTCCTTGCTTAGCTTTTCTTCTGTTCTGGCAAGGGTCGCAGAGTCGGTTATACCAAGTTTGTTTTCCAAAGCCATAAGCTGTTCTCCTTTCGGTGGATTTTAGATAGCCGCAAAGCCCTGCTTCAGATCGTCTATGATATCCTCAACATTTTCAAGACCTACGGAAAGTCTTATCATTCCGCCGTTTATGCCTGCGGCAACAAGCTGTTCGTCTGAAAGCTGTCTGTGTGTTGCGGAGGCTGGGTGGAGGATACAAGTACGGATATCGGCAACGTGAACTTCGTTGGAAGCAAGCTTAAGGCTGTCCATGAACTTTGCCGCTGTATCTCTTCCGCCCTTGATAACGAACGAGATAACGCCTGCTGTGCCAAGAGGGAGATACTTTTCAGCAAGCTTATGGTACTTATCGCTTTCAAGTCCGGGATATGCAACGGACTCTACCTTGTCACTGTTCTCAAGGAACTTTGCCACCGTTATAGCATTCTCGCAATACTGCTTCATTCTTACAGGGAGAGTTTCAAGTCCCAGATTGAGCAGGAACGAGGAATTTGCAGCAGGATAGCAGCCGAAATCTCTCATAAGCTGCATTCTTGCTTTTACGATATAAGGTGCGAATGAATATTTTTCAGTGTAGATAGTGCCGTGATAGCTTTCGTCAGGCTCGGTCATGCAAGGGAACTTTCCGCCCGTCCAATCGAACTTGCCGCTGTCAACGATAACGCCGCCAACCTGAACTGCGTGGCCGTCCATATACTTTGATGTAGAATGGATAACGATATCTGCGCCCCACTCGATAGGTCTGCAAAGGTATGGAGTAGCGAAAGTATTATCAACGATAAGAGGAACGCCATTCTTATGGGCGATATTTGCAAAACGCTCGATATCGAAAACTGTCAGCGCAGGGTTTGCGATAGTTTCACCGAAAACAAGCTTTGTATTATCCTTGAATGCCGCCTGTATCTCATCATCTGTAGCGTCGGGGTCAACATAGATACACTCTATGCCAAGTCTTTTCATTGTTATGCTGAAAAGGTTTATGGTGCCGCCATAGATAGAAGTGGAAGCTATAAAGCTGTCCCCTGCCTGACAGATGTTCAGGATAGAGCAAAGTGTGGCAGCCTGTCCGCTTGATGTACACATTGCGGCTGCACCGCCCTCGAGAGCGGCTATCTTCTTTTCAACCGCGTCTGTGGTAGGGTTTTCAAAGCGTGAGTAGATAAGGCTCTTGGTAGGGTCATCAAAGACCTCGGCTATCTCTCTTGAGGAGTCATAGACATAGGTTGTACTTTGTACGATAGGCACTACTCTCGGCTCTCCGTTTTTAGGCGTATAGCCCTCGTGTAAACATTGTGTTTCGATCTTCAATCAAATCAAATCCTTTCAATGCGGTGATACCGCTAAATTTTTACCAATATAAAAAGCTTTTCAAAAAGCGTTTAAAACAGCAGTCCCCTCAGACCGCCCAAACATTATAAATGCGTTTATTCTGCATAGCGAAAACTCATAGCTGAATCGAAAATATCTTCTCCCATTGAAACATACTTTAGTGGTATCACCACATTATATTGTATATATTCACTGTCAGAAAACTCATATATGCCCTGAACGTTCACACTTTGATCCTCACCCAGAGCCGCAATAACACAGCCACGCTTGCCATTGCCAAGGTCAAGTCCCCGATAATCAAGCCAAACATTATCATCAGAGCTGATATCAGCCGACTTTGCATACATATCTAGCATATCATCGACCGTGATCTTGTCAAGCCGCTGATAATAAGACAATGACAGATTTAACCCGTCATATTTTTCGTCCACTTTGCCGTCAATAAGATTTGCATAGACAATCTTCACATCTCTCGTGCCGTCAAAATCATCTGTGGTTATCTCATGCTTTTCCAACTTTGCGGCAGAAAATCCACCTATCTCAGGCAACTCTAAAGCGGCAGAAAAATCCGAAAGTTCTATGGTCAAACCGTTTTCAATATCATAACGGTCTGTATCCACCGACCCTCCGTTAAACATATCATAAACATAGCTGTCTATGACCATGTAAACGCCACCCATGGTGATATTCGCAGAAATGCCATTTTCGTCAACGAAACTTTCAAGTTTCGTGAACGTGCTATCCTCGTCAAACTGCATTATAACTGCACTGGCTTTCTGCTCGTCGCTTATTTTGTCGCTAAACTCAAAACGAATGACCCCACCCCCGAAATCAGCGTCAGTATACTTGACAGGTATACTAAGGAGCGGCTCGTCAGAATTTATCATTGCGTTTATACCATAATAATCAGAAAGCATTGCCTCTGCACCAAAATTGCCCTCTACGGTGCATTTGGCTGTATATGGTATTTCGCTAAGGTCACAAACAAGCTCAGGGTCACGAATTATTTCCACCTGCGAACTGTCATCCACACTGTCGGGCGTATCTGACACCGCTTCCGCAGTAGTAGTATCTTTCGTTTCTGAAACGCTGTCTGCGGCTTCCTCAACAGGTCCGCAGGCGCAAAGTGACACTGATAGCAACGCCGCCAGCAATACGGCTGTTTTTCTGCTATTTTTCATATTAAGTTTCTCCCTATTTTTTTTATTTTGTTTACCTTACAAGTCCTTGAAGTCCACCCTTGCCCCTGTCAAGGCGCTTTCCATTATTATTCTTGCACACTCTGAAAGTGAAACTGCGCTTTTGCAGGTCATCATGGCTTTTTGTATGCAAAGTCCGAAAACTATGTGAAGCTCTCCCCTGCCTGCTGACTTCTGCGCTATAGGCAGAAGCGGTTGCCAAAGAAGCTTTATATAGCTTTGGACAGTTTCACCTGTGGTACAATTTCTTATTTTGCCAAAGCTTGCGCCCCCTGCGTTTGCCGCAGTGTAGCGGAGCATTTCCCCAACGTCCGTAAAAGGCTCATTATATTTTTGAAGCACTCCTGCGGTAAAAGACCACACTGAGTAGTTATTGCCCACAAGCTTTTCGTCAATGATATCGCCGTAGAAATACTTTCTGCCCGACTTATCAGTGAACACTGTGAAAACGTCCTCCTCTTGAACACCCTCTGTCATGAAAAGCTTTCTCACGTCCTGCTGGCAGGAATAGCCTGCAAGAGAGCCTATACAGCACAAAAGGGATTGCGGGTGGACATAGCCCTCGGGACTTCTCATGGCTCTGAGAAGTCTGTCGAATATTTCAAAGGCACTGCTTTTATATTGTTCAAGTTCCATTTTTATCACCGTTTCTCACGTTTTCTCCCCTTTTTATCTTTTTTATCACAAATCTGATGATATTAACATAAATCACCGCAAGCCCAAAGCCTCCAAGCAGACCTGTTACCAGCCGACGTTTATTGGTGGACTTTTTCACCCCTGAATACTGCAATGACCAATCCAACATGGTAGTTTCACAGCAGAGTACGGCCATGAGGGTGGATATGTTTTTCTTTATGGCTATCGGAAAGCCTACAAGCTGTCCTGCAAGCACGCCTGTACATCTTGCACACACCGGAAACTGCCAGCCGTGAAAAAAGAAGCTTCTGTCGGGGCGTTGGTGACAGCCTGCCGACGCACCAAGCTTCATAAGATAAAGCCACAGTGCATATGGGTCTTTTCTCATTCTCATGCTATGCTCTGAACTTATAATCGCAATCAGGACAGACCCAATAGGAGCGTGTTTTTGACTTGCTTTCCATGCCGCAAAGTCCGCAGATAAGCCCTGGCAGTCCGAACAGTATATAGCCGCAGCAGCCTTTTCCAAAGCCGTATTTGCCGCTTCTGTAGTCTGTTTCGCTTATAAGCTGACAGTTCCTGCCGCCACATTTTGGACAGCGTTTGCCTGTACAAAAATCTGCCATGGTGTTTTCCGCCTTTCTTTTGTGTGGTGTTTATCAGATAAAATTCAGGGGCTTGACGATCTGAAAAGACCTATCAGCCCGCTGAAAAATTCTTATCCTTTGATATTATACGTTTATTTCTGCAACGTCGTCAGATACGCCGTTTGCTTCGACAACAGGCTTTACGCAATTTTCGATAAACTCGTCCACCTGCTGTGGGCATCTGCCGATAAAGTTTTCAGGCTTCATTATCTTATCCATTTCTTCCTTTGTTATCATAAACATAGGGTCGTTGAGGATAAGCTCGCAGAGGTTATTGTCAAGTCCCTCTTTCTTTACTCTTGCGCCTGCTACCATTGAATATTCTCTTATTCTTTCGTGAAGTTCCTGTCTGTTTCCGCCCTTTTCTACAGCGTCCATCATAATGTTCTCGGTGGCCATGAAAGGAAGCTCTGCCATAACTCTTCTTCTGATGATCTTGTCATATACTACCAAGCCGTTGTCAGGATCTGTAACATTGAGCATGATATTGAGTATAGCGTCAACGCCGAGAAAGGCTTCGGCAACGGAAATTCTCTTGTTTGCAGAGTCGTCGAGAGTTCTCTCAAACCACTGTGTACCTGCTGTGAATGCAGGGTTGAGAACGTCGCAGATAACGTATCTTGCAAGTGATGTTATTCTCTCATCTCTCATTGGATTTCTCTTATATGCCATGGCAGAAGAGCCTATCTGATTTTTCTCGAACGGCTCTTCGATCTCCTTGAATGACTGCAAAATTCTTATGTCATTAGAGAACTTCATAGCAGACTGAGCGATACCGGCAAGAACTGAGCATACCTGATAGTCCATTTTTCTTGAATAGGTCTGACCTGAAACCGGAACAACAGCGTCAAAGCCCATTTCCTCAGCTATCATCTTTTCAAGCTCTTTTACCTTATCAGTATCACCGTGGAAAAGCTCCATAAATGAAGCCTGAGTGCCTGTAGTTCCCTTCGAGCCGAGGAGCTTGAGGTTAGCAAGTCTGAAATCCAGATCTTCAAGATCCATAAGAAGCTCGTTGCACCAAAGAGTAGCTCTTTTGCCCACTGTTGTGAGCTGTGCAGGCTGGAGGTGAGTATAAGCAAGGCAAGGCATAGCCTTATACTTATCGGCAAACTTTGCAAGCTGGTCGATAACCTTGACAAGCTTTCTCTTTACGACCTTAAGTGCATCTCTCATGATGATAACGTCTGTGTTATCGCCTACATAGCATGAAGTTGCGCCAAGGTGAATGATACCTGCTGCCTTTGGACAAACAAGTCCATAAGCATAAACGTGTGACATAACGTCATGACGAACAAGCTTTTCACGCTCAGCGGCAGCGGCATAATCTATATTATCAATGTTAGCTTCAAGCTCGTCTACCTGCTCCTGAGTAACATTAAGACCGAGCTTCATTTCAGCACGGGCAAGGGCTACCCACAGCTTTCTCCAAGTAGTAAATTTCTTGTCGGCAGAGAAAATATACTGCATTTCCTTGCTTGCATATCTGGTACAAAACGGGCTTTCATAAGAATTTGTCATTGTTCTTCGACCTCTTTCGTAATATTATATAATGTATACAAATTTATTATAGCATATTTTTTGCGGGTTTACAATAGGTTTAAGGAGAAATGTTTACAGTGGGACAACAATGGATAGGAAAGGAGTTTTTAAAAGTTAAATTTCTGTAAATTTTCAAGCAGAAACAGAGCTGTGCTTGACTTTTGGGGGCGGATATGTTATGATATTAAAGCCGCATATTCACGGTCATAAGTGTTTGTATTTGCAGACCACCGTGCGTAGCGAGTTTATTTAAAGGTAGGTGCATTCGTAATGTACGCAGTAATTGAAACAGGCGGAAAGCAGTATCAGGTTAAGCCTGGTGATGAGGTTTTCGTAGAAAAGCTGGACGTAAACGCTGAGGACGCTGTTACTTTCGATAAGGTAATGGTAGTTGGCGCTGACGACGGTATCAAGGTTGGCGCTCCATATGTTGACGGCGCTTCCGTAACAGCTAAGGTCATCAAGAACGGCAAGTCCAAGAAGGTGACTGTATTCACTTACAAGCCAAAGAAGGGCGAAAAGACCAAGATCGGTCACAGACAGCCTTACACTAAGGTTATGATCGAAGCTATCAACGCATAATGATCTGTGCTGATTTTTTCAGAAATGAGCATGACAGACTTGTGGGATTTCGTATAACGGGTCACGCAGGTTACGCAGATTATGGCGAGGACGTATGCTGTGCAAGCGTATCGTCTGCTGTAATGTTGACGGCTAACACTGTCACTGAGGCTTTTAAGATAAAGGCTGATGTCGCAGTGGAAGAAAACGAAATAATATTAAGGCTTGAAAATGACAGCTCAGAGGAGGGGGACAAGCTGCTTTTAGGGCTTCTCACTCATTTATATTTTCTAGCTGAGGAATTTTCAGGCAGGATCAAAGTCACGGTCAGAGATAACTGATCGGACGGATTACATTTTATGGAGGTGTAATTTAGATGATTAAGATTTCAATGCAGTTTTTCGCTCATAAAAAGGGAATGGGTTCTACAAAGAACGGACGTGATTCTGAGTCAAAGAGACTTGGCGTAAAGAGAGCTGACGGTCAGTTCGTACTGGCTGGTAACATCCTCGTTCGTCAGAGAGGTACTCACATTCACCCAGGCGAGAACGTTAAGAAGGGTTCTGACGATACTCTGTTCGCAACAAGCGACGGTGTTGTAAGATTTGAAAGACTCGGTAGAGACCGCAAGAAGGTTTCGGTTTATCCCAAGGCTTAATTTTGTAACATATGACCCTGAGCCTTAGGCTTGGGGTCTTTTGTTGGTTAATGACAACTAAATTTACGCATAATATCATTTATAAGGAGGTTTGATCATGTTTGTCGATCAGGCGAAGATCTATATAAAAGCCGGTGACGGCGGTGACGGTGCAGTTTCATTCCACCGTGAGAAATACGTTGCGGCAGGCGGTCCGGACGGCGGTGACGGCGGTAAGGGCGGAGATATTGTTTTCGTTGTTGACGACAATATCTCAAACCTTATAGATTTCAGATATAAGAGAAAATATGTTGCCGAAAAGGGACAGAACGGCGGCGCCAAAAACTGCTCAGGCAGGAATGCTCCCGACCTTGTGGTGAAAGTTCCTAGAGGCACTGTTGTTAGAGAGATAAAAAGCGGCAGGATACTTGCCGACCTTTCTACCGACGAGCCTGCTGTTATCGCTCACGGAGGCAAGGGCGGACGTGGAAACGCTCATTTTGCCACTTCCACAAGGCAGATACCGAAGTTTGCAAAGCCGGGTTTCCGTGGTGACGAATATGAGGTCATGCTTGAACTCAAGCTTATTGCAGACGTAGGACTTGTGGGCTTCCCGAACGTGGGTAAATCCACACTTATCTCTGTTGTATCAGCGGCAAAGCCAAAGATAGCCAACTACCACTTCACTACCCTGACGCCTGTCCTTGGCGTTGTTAAGATAGAAGAGGGAAAATCTTTTGTTATGGCGGATATCCCGGGTCTTATCGAGGGTGCGAGCGAGGGCGTTGGTCTTGGTCATGAATTTCTCAGACACGTTGAAAGGTGCAGACTTATCGTTCACGTTATCGACGTTTCAGGCAGCGAGGGCAGAGATCCTATCGAGGATTTCAAGGCGATAAATCACGAGCTTGAAAACTTCTCAATGGAGCTTGCGGAAGCTCCGCAGATAGTTGCCGCAAACAAGAGCGATATGGCTACCCCTGAGCAGGTGGAAAGGCTGAGAAACTATGTTGAGGATCAGGGACTTCTTTTCTATAAGATCTCTGCCGCTACCACAAAGGGTACAAAAGAGCTTATGTATGGCGTATGGGAGCGACTTTCTGTTCTTCCGCCTGTTAAGCAGTTTGAAGCTCAGCCGCTCACTCAGGAGGAGCTTGACGATAAGCTCATCTCAAAGAAAGACTTCCGTGTTACTGTGGAGGACGGCGTTTATTTCGTGGAAGCAGACTGGCTTCTTGACATACTCAGGACGGCTAATATGGACGATTACTCTTCCCTCCAGTATTTCCAGAACGTACTCAGGACCAGCGGCATAATCGACAAGCTGGAAGAAATGGGTATCGAAGAGGGCGACACTGTTTCTATATTCGACTTTGAGTTTGAATATCTCAGATAGGAGGGAGCGTCACGGGAAAGCTTTCTGATATGGACGCTATGCAATACTCCCCTCTGGCACTGGCTTTTATCGGGGACGGCGTTTACGAGATAAGGGTAAGAGAAAAGCTTATCCTTGAAGCTAATATGCCTGCGGACAAGCTGCACAAGCTCACTGTTGAGAGGGTGTGTGCGGAATATCAGGCAAAGGCTGTTCGCAAGTGGCTTGACGAGGGGCTGCTTAACGAACAGGAAATGGATATTTTCAAAAGGGGCAGAAATGCAAAGGGCATAAATGCTCCGAAACATTCCACTGTGGGGGAATACCGCATGGCGACAGGTTTGGAATGTCTTTTCGGTTTTTTATATCTCACGGGGCGTGAGGAACGTATAGGTGAACTGTTCGAGGCAGCATGGTCTGTGGGCAGCATCAATGAATAATATTACATCAAGGAGTGAATCAAATGTCAGGTCATTCAAAATGGGAAAACATTAAAAGAAAAAAAGGTGCAACAGACGCTGCAAGAGCTAAGATATTTACAAAGATAGGCAGAGAGATCGCTGTTGTAGTTAAGCAGGGCGGTGCTGATCCTGCAGGTAACGCAAAGCTGAGAGATCTTATCGCAAAGGCTAAGTCAAACAACGTGCCTAACGATAATATCGATAGAATTATCAAAAAGGCAGCAGGCGACGGAGACAAGAACAGCTACGAGTCAATGGTATACGAGGGCTACGGTCCAAGCGGTGTTGCTGTTATCGTTGAGTGCCTTACAGACAACAAGAACAGAACAGCAGGCGATATCCGTCACTTCTTCGACAAGTTCGGCGGAAACATGGGTACATCAGGCTGTGTATCTTTCATGTTCTCTGACGTTGGTACTGTTGTTATGGAGAACAACGGTGCTGACGAGGACAAGATAATGGAGGATTGCTTTGAGGCAGGCGCTGACGATTTCAACGTTGATGACGATGTTATCGAGATATCATGCGACCCTAATCAGGTTTCTTCTGTAAGAGAAGCTCTTGAGGGAATGGGTTACAAGGTGCTTTCTGCTGAGGCTGAGAAAGTTCCTTCAAACTACACAACTATCGAAGACGAGGACGCTATCAAGAAGATGGGTCTGCTTCTCGAGCATCTTGAGGACGATGACGACGTTCAGAACGTTTACCACAACTGGGAGAATATGCCGGTTGAAGAGGAAGAATAATCAGGAAGATTTCTGACACTTTACTATTGACATTTACATATAATGTGGTATAATAGAATCAGAAAGATTTATTCTTTTAATAGGGGTTGCGAATCCGTCTAAAATCGCTTTAATAGAGGTCACAGAGCCTTTAAAAATACTGTTTTAATAGGGGTTGCGAATCCGTCTAAAATCGCTTTAATAGGTATTTAAAGGGTCAATTTGTTTTGACCCTTTATTTTTTGTATGGAGATGTATGAACGTGCAGAAGTGGAAAATAATAAACAAGGATTACCTTGACTATCTGAGAGAAAATTATGAGTCGAGGATACCAAGAACAGACTACGGAAATGATAAGCTGAAGCCGTTCTTTGGAGAGCTTATGCGTGTGGGTGACCTTGCATATGTGACGCAGGTATCTTCTGCAAAGCCAAGACACAATAAAATAAAGGCAAATATAGATTTTCAGAAAATAATACATAATGACGTGCTTATAGCTGTTGTAAATCTTAATTATATGTTCCCTGTGCCTGTGTCTGAAATGACAGACCTTGAATACGGAAAAATCGAGGAGTATGTTGATTTCAAAAATGATACTGCCAAAAGCAAATACATTGACCTTCTGAAAAGAGAAATGAAATATATCAAAGAACTTCCTCTTGAAAACAATGCACGCTCATTGTATGCTCTCAAATATGACAAGCCTGAACACGTAATATCAAAGCGTTGTTTTGATTTTAAAACATTGGAAAATGGTGCGCATAATTGGACAGAGAAGCTCATAAAATAATCATGCAGATATGGGGGACTGACGCTTGCAGGGTGGCAGTCCCTTTTAAGCTTTAAACGACGATTTTTCGGGGATTTTCGTGTTAAAATCGCTGAAAATCCTTGCAGCTTTGCGGTGCTGTTTGTAAGTTGTGCTATTGACATAAAAGGGGTTATAGTATATAATAATCGTATGTGTAGATATTGCCCTGAAAAGATAAAAAAATACAGATAATGGGTGATAAGGAAGAAGCAGAGAATGATAGGAGGAAACTTATGAACAAGATCTTTTGTTCTGCTCTGACAGCCGTTGTTGCAGGTGCTATGCTCACAGGCTGTGCCATGCCTTGGGAAAAGGGTGCTGATGACGACGTTGCCCCTGGTGGTTATTCCTATACGGCTGACTCAAATTCAGAACAGAAACAAGCTTATCGCTGGCTCATAGAGCCGACTATAAACGCCGATAATATCATTTCTTTTGACGGAAGTCAGGTCGATCCTAACAACGAAAAGAACACAGCTTATGCCAACTATTCTGTTATCAGACAGAATGGCAAATATGGCATTATAGACTACAGCGGAAACATGGTAGTGCCTGCAGAATATGACGATTACTACACCTGCTGGTGCGGAGAGGTCACGCTTTTCAATATTATAAATGAAAAGAATGACGAGTATGAGTATTGCAGTATCGACAGCTCAAATCAGGTAGTATACTATGCGGCGGAACATCATGACAGCTCACCGAAATATTACTGGAACAGCAATGAGGAAAAGATCTATGTAAAGGACGCTGACGAAGAACAGGGCGAAGAATACACCGGCAAAAAGGCTGTTGTGGTATGTGAAGCTGACGTGAAAAAGTCTGACAATGGTTTTTATGACATTTCTCCTGTGAGCGAACCGCTTTACGGGCTTGCTAAAAAGGACAAGCTTATACTTGATATGCAGTACACTGATTTCTATGCTCCTGCATACAAAGGCGCAGGACTTACCTGCATCGCCTTCGAGAACGACGAAGGCAAGTGGGGATATGTTGGTTCTGACGGCAAGACTATAATCGACTTTAAGTGCGACGGTGACATGAGTGCCTATTGCGGAAAGGTGATAGATGACGAGATGGCTGTTCATCCTTATCTTTTCACTGACGATTATCTGCCGGTATCCATAAATTCATCATATGGTTATTATGACATAGACGGCAACTGTATCGTAAAGCCAGGCGAGTTCGATCAGGCAAGACCTGCTCACAACGGCAAGGCATGGGTAATGAAGTCCGGAAAATGGGGCGTTATAGCATTCGGTGACGCACCTGTGGAGGAGGACTCATCAGAGGAAGAGACCACCACAACGACGACCACCACAAGCTACATCACCACGACCACAACTTCAACGACCACCAAAACAACTTCGGTTTCAACAGAAACGAAAAAAGCAACTGAAACTACTCCATCTTTGACACAGCCAAGTGAAACCACTGAGGTGTCAACGAACACGGAAACTGTTACAGAAACAGTAACGGAGCCTGTAACGGAAACTGATCCGCCTGCTCCTGAGCCTGAGCCTGAACCGACACCTGAACAATAATACAAATATAGAAAGCCCTCAGTCGTCAGGTATTTACTCAGGTCAATATGATTCATCACTTCACAAAATGTATATACTGGGTCAGTTGTTTCAATTAAAATTTCAATTTCTATTGAAATTTTAATTGATATGGTGTATAATATTCTTGTGGTTGGTTATTCATGATACTTTAATTATACCACAAAAAAAGACTGCTGTCTTGCTTTTTGGCAAGATCGCAGCCTTTTTTCTTGGGGACTTTTTTTTACAGCCCCTTTTTTGTATAAAAAAAATTATATTAAAAACGCACAAACCATGCAGGGGACGAGCCCCTATATTTTTGCACATAAAAAGCCCTGCCGAAGCAGAGCTTTTCTTTTTTACTGGTTATATATCTCTTTTCTGAGAAGTGCTTTGCAGGCTTCAAAATCCACTTCGAGAATTGATTGACCGTCAGATGATGTGCCATATGAATAGGAATCATCATCAGGTATTCTCATGGACTTTATCTCGTAATTCATGGAGAATATCGCCTTATAGGTAAGAGCAAAAAGCTGTGTCTGGGACATATTGGTTGTAAGATGTGACATTGACGCTTTTGCGAACTTGTCTATAGTCAGCGGATCTGAGCTTTTCGCCTTTTCGATTATCTTTGTGATAACTGTTCTCTGGCGTTCTGTTCGCTGGAAATCTGCGTTGCCAACATATCTAAGTCTTGCATAGGCAAGCGCCTGATTGCCGTTTACATGGAGCTTCTTTCCGCCCTTATCAAGATAGTCTGTACCCTTTTTATTGCCAAGAAGCTTGTTTTGCTCTGCCATTGGAGGCTTCATGCCCTCGGCCTCTTCGTCGGAAATGTCAAGCTCGATACCGCCAACTGCGTCAACGATATCAACGAATGACAGAAAGTCGATATAAACATAATCGTCAACGGCAATATCAAAATTATACTCTATGGTATCCATAAGAAGCTCTGCACCGCCGTAAACATACGCTGCATTGAGCTTTGACCATGTGTCTATATCATTTCCGTCAGCGTCAATTCCCTTGATATTCACATACATATCACGCATGAAAGAGGTCATTGTTATCTCTTTTGTGGTGCTGTTAATGGAGAGAAGTATCATAGAGTCTGTTCTGCCACGCTCGTCAGCGTTTCTTGTATCAGAGCCTATAAGCAGGATATTTCGTACATCAGAGCTGTTCATGGAAGCATCTGTGTTCGTTCGCTGACCTCTTTCCACCTTGTTCACCATGCCTATGTATCGCCATATAAGCACGTTCGCCAATATGAAAACCACCAAAAGTATGATGATAAGCACCTTGAAAAAGGTTTTTATAGGGTGTCTTTTTTTATTTTCCACTTTGTTTTTACCTTTTTTGTTCGTCTGACCGTTACGGCTTTTATTGTTTTTGCCAAATTGCAGGTCATTATTTCGTCTTTGGGCTGAGGTCTTTTTGCTTTTTGCTGACTTGCCTGAACCTCTCTGCTTGCTCTGTCCGTTCTGTGGACGTGACGTTTGTCTGCTCTGTGTCTGCCGTCTTGGAGTGCTTTCTCTGTATGAGCCTGCGTGATCTGATGATGAGCGGCTTCCCTGCCCGTATGGCTGAGCTGTACCCTGTGTATGATCATCAGGGTAGCCAGCGTCATAGTAATCGTCAAAGTCGTTCACGCCCTCGTCTATTTGCTGAACACGCTGTCCGCCTGCACCGCTTATGCGGTTGAACTCGTCAAGCTGTCGCTGATATTCCTGTTCGTAGTAGTCCTGAGGCTTATTATCGTTTGTGTAGTTTTGTTGTCTGTCTTTATTAGCCACCTGACTGCACCTCCGTTCATTTTTACAATACCAATATTATAGTACATATCAGGCTTATTGTCAATGACAGAAAAAAGGCGGAGCTTTTTCCAGCGTCCGCCTTTTTATTTTTACGTTGTTGTGGAGAAGCGGGCGAACACTGTTCGCCCCTACAAGCCAATGCCGTTTTTATGGGCATTTGCAGGTCTACACATAGCCTTATTTTATTCTGCTGCTTCTTAGGGCGTTGAGGATAGCTATTACGGCTACGCCAACGTCTGCGAAAACCGCAAGCCACATTCCTGCAAGTCCCAATGCACCAAATATAAGCACAAGGGCTTTTACTCCAAGGGCAAAAATTATATTCTCTCTTACTATTGTCATAGTCTTTCGGGATATCTTTACTGCGTCTGCTATGCTTGACGGATCGTCGTTCATAAGCACAACGTCTGCGGCTTCAATGGCGATATCTGAGCCTAAGCCACCCATTGCGATACCGATATCGGCTCTTGCGATAACAGGTGCGTCATTTATTCCGTCCCCTGCGAATGCAACAAGTCTGCGGTCGGGGTCTTTTATAAGCTGTTCGACCTTTTCAACCTTGTTTTCAGGGAGAAGCTCACTGAAGAATGTTTTTATGCCCACTTTCTTTGCCACCTTTTCGGCGGTATCTTTCTTATCGCCTGTGAGGAGTACAGTTTCGACCCCAAGGTCTCTAAGTCTTGAAACGGCCGTGGCAGAGGTTTCTTTTATCTCGTCGCCTAAGAGTATCTCACCTATGAACTTGCCGTCAAGGGCAACATAAACTGCCGTTGCGGAGTCTTCTGAGCTTTGTGCGGCAATGCCGTTTGTTTCAAGAAGTGCTTTCTTTCCGCAAAGTATCTCCTTGCCGTCAAGCTTTGCTCTTACACCGTTTCCTGCTATCTCTTCAACGTCAGAAAGTCTTGCACCGTCTATTTCCTTGCCGTATCTCTGCACTATGGAGATACCGATAGGGTGAGTTGACATACTTTCTGCATATGCGGCGGCTTCAAGGAGGATATCCTGTGAAACTCCCTGTGGGTTTACGCTGAGGACAGTGAACTTGCCCTTTGTGAGCGTACCTGTTTTATCCACTGCGAGAGTTTTGCACTTCGCCATTGTTTCGAGATTTTTTGCGCCCTTTATAAGTATTCCCTTTTTAGAAGCTCCGCCTATTCCTGCAAAGAACGAGAGAGGCACTGAGATAACAAGTGCGCATGGGCAGGATATTACAAGGAACAGAAGTCCTCTGTAGAGCCATTTTGAGAACTGGTCAAAGCCCAGAATGAAGCTTGGTATAAACACGAGTGCAAGTGCAGCAATTACTACCGCAGGAGTATAAACTCTTGAAAAACGGGTGATGAACTTTTCGGTCTTGGCTTTTCTTTCGCTGGAGTTTTGCACCATATCGAGAATTTTCGACACCGCAGACTCGTGGAAGGTATTTGTGACCCGAACTTTGAGAAGTCCTCTCAGGTTTGTTGAGCCACTGAGGACGCTGTCCCCTGCTTTGACCTCGACCGGAAGAAACTCACCGGTAAGTGCTGATGTATCAAGCTCTGATTCTCCTTCTGTTACGATACCGTCAAGAGGTATTCTCTCGCCTGTTTTTACGGCGATCATCTCGTCCTTGAGGATATCCTCAGGAGGAAGCTCGTATGTTTTGCCGTTTCTTACAACTGTTACAGACTCAGGCTTAAGCTCCATAAGCTTTGTGATAGATTTTCTTGACTTCTCTACTGCGATAGTCTGGAAAAGCTCGCCCACCTGGAAGAACAGCATAACGGCTGCACCCTCACGGAAGTCTTTAAGTGCAAATGCGCCAACTGTTGCGATAGTCATGAGCAGTGACTCGTCAAAAGCCTCGCCTTTAACAAGGTTTCTTACAGCGGCGATAACAACGTCAAGACCTGCAATAAGGTAAGCGGCTATTGCAAGGCCTGCACTGAGATATTCACATACAGTGCCGCTTCCAAGCTTATCCAAAAGCATTGATGCGATAAAGAACACGATAGCCACAGAAAGCTTGACTATCTCGCCCTTATGGTCATTCACAGGCTCTTCCTCTGCTGTCTGAGCACCATAATCCTTAACAGTAACATCAGGCTCAAGCTGATGGACGGTATCTTCTATCATGATACGCAGGTCAGGATTAGAACCGTCTGTTTTGACAGTAAGTTTTTTGCTGATAAAATCGACGTTTGATGAAATAACGCCTGCAAGCTCACCCACACGGTTTGCTATCTTTTCACCGCAGTTAGGGCAATCGAGATCCTCCAGCTTCAGATAGAGAGTTTTCTCAGCGCATTTGCCAAGCTCTTTCACGCTAACGTCAGGTTCAAGCTTATGGACGACGTTTTCTATCTCGGTAAAGAGGGCGTTTTTATCGCCGTCAAAATCAACTGTGAGCTTTTTATTGATAAAGTCAAGGTTAGAGTTCTGGACATTTTCCAGTTCGCCAACACGCTTTTCGATCTTTTCTGCACAATGAGGGCAATCCAAGGCGGCAAGTTCCAGCGACATAGTATTCACGCCCTTATCCGAGAGGTCGGTAACAGAGACGTCAGGTTCAAGCTTATGAACGACATTTTCTATCTCGGTAAAGAGTGCATTTTTATCGCCGTCAAAATCAACTGTGAGCTTTTTATTGATAAAGTCAAGGTTAGAGCTTTTAACGCCTGAAAGCTCGCCCACACGTTTCTCGATCTTTTCTGCACAATGAGGGCAATCGAGCTCTTTAAGCAACAAAGTCATTTTACTCATTTCACATTCTCCTTACATATATACAAACTGTATGTTTACAAAAACTACTCGCTGATATGCTCGATACCCATATTGAGTATGATAGCGACGTGTTCATCGGAAACTGAATAATAGACTGTTTTTCCCTCACGTCTATACTTCACAAGTCTGGCCTGCTTAAGCACTCTGAGCTGATGCGAGATAGCGGACTGTGACATTTCCAACAGCTCTGCTATATCGCAGACGCACATTTCGTCTTTTATAAGAGTAAAGAGTATTTTCACTCTTGTTTGGTCGCCAAGGACTTTGAAAAGCTCTGCCACGTCATATATCTCCTCCTCAACGGGCATTGTTTTCCCTATTTCCTCCATTTTCTCTATATTCTTTCCTCCGCACTGTTTATGCTCATGCTTTACTGTATTCTCGCTCATTTATTTTCGCTCTCCTTTTCTTATTATTGTTTTAGTATATTCGATATGGGTCATTTCAATTCATCATATGAATAACTGTTCATATGTTTATTATATCATATATTCATGTTTTGTCAAGGGGGGTTTTGAAATTTTTTTGATTTAAGTTATTGGGGGTATTTTGTTTACATGGTACTGTTGCATACCATGCGGGTGAACGATGTTCGCCCCTACGGATTATTCGGGCGAGTTTGCTGTGCCGCAAAATCGCTTCGCTCTTTGCGGATTTACGTTGTACTAAGGGATAGAAAAGCGGTGCAGGTTTATGCTTCGATGTTGGTTTTATTTGATGTTTGGGTTCTATGTGCTTTTTGGATTTGTTCTGCACCGCTTAGTAGGCTTACGCCTATTGAGGCTCTGCCTCAAGCTCCGCTAGGGGCTTTGCCCCCAGACCCCCACAATGGGTTTCACCCCTTGACCCTGACCAGGGGCGTGCCCCTGGTCCTTTTGCTCGCTTCGCTCGGTGTTGGGGCACAACTCTGGTCAGCTTTGTCCATTCCTAATTCCTCATTCCTAATTCCTCACTCCTCACTTTTTACACCTGTATTTAAACTTGACAAGTGTCTAAAAAAATGTTACTATACTATAGTAATGAAACTTATATGCAAATTCTCGGTCCTATCGGAAAGGAAATGATACTATGTCAAAATCTGTTGAGATCCAATCTCAGGATCTAACCAAAAGATACACCCTCGGCGAGGAGATCTTCAACTCCGTTTCCCATGGTGCAGGCGGTCTGCTATCCATTGCCGGCACTGCCGTTCTTATCGTTCTCGCTGCCATTTACTCCAACGCTTGGGGCGTTGTAAGCTCCGCTATATTCGGAGCTTCTCTTATCATACTTTACACCATGTCAACCCTTTATCACGCTATCACCAATCCAAAAGCCAAAAAGTTTTTCAGAATAATGGATCACAACACCATTTTCTTCCTCATCGCAGGAACTTACACCCCTATCACCCTTGTGCCTTTGAGAGGTGCGTTTGGCTGGGTGCTTTTCGGAATCGTCTGGGGTGCGGCTATTCTTGGCATTGTGCTGAACTCCATTGACCTTGAAAAGTTCCGCAAGCCTTCTGTTGTATGCTATATCGCAATGGGCTGGGTAGTTATAATCGCTGTCAAACCTATGATAGAAAAGGTTTATCCGCTGTCCTTGTGGTTTATTCTTATAGGCGGACTTTTCTACACTGTGGGCGTTATTTTCTATGTTAAAAAGAGCAAGAAATATTTTCACTCAATATGGCATTTGTTCACCATTGCGGGAAGTGTTTTCCACTACTTTGCGGTACTTATGATGATAACACATGAATAAAAATATCCCGAGGGTTTGCGTCCTCGGGATTTTTCTGTTTAGAGAAAATATTTCTAAAATGAAATATATGGCGGTTTTTCTATTGCAAAAATGGCTGAAAAGTAGTATAATCATAATGATGTATTATATGTGACTGCACTGAAATTTTCACATAGGTGCGGTTTTGACATGAAAGGAGCATTTTATGCGTAAGTCAGGTATTTTAATGCACATATCCTCACTGCCTAACGATTACGGTATCGGCAAGCTTGGCAAAGAGGCTTATGCTTTTGTGGATTTTCTTGAAAAGGCTCACCAAAAATGTTGGCAGATACTTCCCATATCTCCTACAAGCTATGGTGATTCGCCATATCAGAGCTTTTCTGTTCACGCCGGAAATCCATACTTTATAGACCTTGAGGCACTTGAGAAAGAGGGTTATCTGAAACCTGCGGAATACAAGGATATTGAGTGGGGCGATGACAAGGGTTCTGTTGACTACGGCAAGATATACGAGGTCATTTTCAAGGTGCTTAGGACGGCACACAAGCGTTTTCGCAAGAAGCCTGAAAAGGCATACTCAAAATTCGTGGTGGAAAACAAAGACTGGATATACGATTACGCTTTGTTTATGTCACTGAAATTTGCCAACAAGGGCAAGGCTTGGTATGAATGGGACGAACCGCTGAAAATGTACAAGCCTAAGGCGATAAAAAGTGCTAGAAAAGAATATGCAAATGATATAGACTTCTGGTGCTTTGTGCAGTATAAATACTTCCAGCAGTGGAAAAAGCTAAAGGCTTATGCCAACGAAAAGGGCATCGAGATAATAGGCGATATTCCCATATATGTGGCATATGACAGTGTTGAGGTGTGGAGTACACCGCAGTATTTCAGCCTTGACAAGGAAAAAAAGCCTGTTGAGGTGGCAGGATGTCCACCTGACGCATTCACGGCAGACGGTCAGCTTTGGGGCAATCCTCTTTACAACTGGGAATACATAGCGAGAGATAAATTCCGCTGGTGGGTAGAGCGTATAAAGGCGGCTTCTGACACCTATGACGTGGTGAGAATAGACCATTTCAGGGGCTTTGAAAGCTATTACTGCATACCATACGGTGCAAAGAACGCCAAAAAGGGCAAGTGGAGAAAAGGTCCTGACATGAGGCTTTTCAAAGAAGTGAGAAAACAGCTTGGGGACGTGAAGATAATCGCAGAGGACTTGGGTTTTCTTACAAAGCACGTTGTAAAAATGCTCAACGCAAGCGGATATCCTGGCATGAAGGTGCTGGAGTTTGGCTTTGATTCTGATAACACAAACGGCTATCTGCCCCACAATTTTAAGACCACAAACAGCATTTGCTATACAGGTACGCACGATAACGAAACCATACTTGGCTGGATAAAGAGCTGTGATGAAAAGACAAGAAGCTACTGCAAGGACTATCTTGGAGTTACAAAAGACGAGTTCGTGCCTTGGGCAATGGTAAGACTTTGTTGGTCCAGCGTGTGTGATACAGCTATCGCACAAATGCAGGATATACTTTGCCTTGACGATAAAGCCAGAATGAATACACCGTCAACAGTGGGAGCGAACTGGAAGTGGAGATTGGAAAGCTTTGATAAGCTTGATGATACTTTGGCGGAGAGATTGGCGAAGATAACTGCGGTGTATGGCAGATAGAGCAACGCTCAAGTGAGGAGTGAGGAGTGAGGAGTGAGGAATGTGCATAGCTTATCAGAGTTGTGCACAAGCACCGAGCGTAGCGATTTTGCGGCAGGGCAAACTATCCCGAACAGAATGTAGGGGACGGCGCCCTCGACGTCCCGCACCCCTCGGCGTTTCGACTGCAATCTCATTTGTGTTATCCGCACAATGTTGCTCTTCACAAATTCTGAATAATTTAAACCTTGTCACTTCGAGTGGGACGCCGAGGGCGTCGTCCCCTACAGGTGTGATAGGGTAGGTTTTAGTTCTATCCCATAATGTTGTTGCCGTGGGTTTGTTTCTTCGACGTGCGAACAATGTTCGCCAATACCATACGTTGTGCGGATAATCACAAAGTACAAAATACAATAGAATACATAAAATATCAGAAAGGATAAAAACCAATGAACAAAGAACTGTTTTACAGCGAACTTAGTAAAGACCTGAAAAAGAAGTTTGGCACGAGCGTTGAAAAAGCTCTGCCTTGGCAGCTCCACGAAAGCCTGTCGGCTACTGTTATGGAGCTTATTGACAGCGATTGGGAGAACAGCAGAAAGGCTCACCTTGACAGCCGCAGAGCCTGCTATCTTTCTATGGAGTTCCTTATGGGCAGAGCCGTTTATAACAATCTCCTTTGCCTTGGTATAACTGACGAGGTGGACGAGCTTTTGAAGGCTCACGGCAGAAGTCTTAATGACCTTGAAGAAATAGAGGACGCTGCCCTCGGCAACGGTGGTCTTGGCAGACTTGCCGCTTGCTTCCTCGATTCCGCCGCCGCTCATGACCTGCCTTTGGACGGCTACGGAATAAGATACAAGTACGGTCTTTTCAAGCAGAAAATAGTTGACGGCTTCCAAAAGGAAGAGGCTGACAACTGGACTAAGTACGGCGACCCTTGGTCTAAGAGATGCGAAAATGATAAGGTAATAGTAAAATACGGCGACCAAACTGTTTATGCTGTGCCTTATGATATGCCTGTTATCGGCTTTGGCACTAAGAACGTTGGCACACTCAGACTTTGGCAGGCTGAGAGCGTGGAGGACTTCGACTTCGCTCAGTTCGACTGCGGTAACTATGACGGTGCTGTAAAGGCTAAAAATGACGCTGAGAACATCTCAAAGGTGCTTTACCCTAACGATAACTGTGAAGAGGGCAAGATACTCAGGCTTAAGCAGGAATATTTCTTCTCCTCCGCTTCTGTGACGGATATTCTCAAAAAGCATTTGGCTAAGTTCGGCACTCTTGACAACCTTGGCGACTATATTACTATCCAGCTTAACGATACTCACCCTGTTATCGCTGTGCCTGAGCTTATAAGACAGCTTTGTGCTGAGCATAGCTATGACTTTGACAAGGCTTTTGAGATCGCCCACAAGGTCTTTAACTACACAAACCACACTATCATGGCTGAGGCTCTTGAAAAGTGGGATTGCAGACTTGTGGAAAAGGTAGTGCCTGAGGTCTACACATATATCCTTATGATAAACGAGCGTTTTATAAAGGATATGTACGCTCTCAAAAAGGACAGAGAGTATATCTCAAAGCTCTCCCCTGTTGGCGACGGCATGGTAAAAATGGCGTTTATGGCTATCTATGTTTCAAGCTATATAAACGGCGTTGCGGCTATCCACACGGAGATACTGAAAAAGGACGCTCTCAAAGACTGGTATGAGCTTTATCCTGAGAGATTTCAGAACAAGACCAATGGTATCACACAAAGACGTTGGCTTGCACTTTGCAACCCTGAGCTTTCCGCACTTATCACAAAGCTTCTTGGCAATGCAGATTGGGTGAAGAACCTGGACGAGCTTAAAAAGCTTGAAAAATATGCTGATGATGAAGCTGTACTTAACGAGTTCATGGCTGTTAAGGAAGCGCAGAAAAACCGCCTTGCCGCTTTTGTAAAGGAGCATGACGGTGTTGATATCGACCCGAACACTATTTTTGACATTCAGATCAAGCGTCTGCACGAATACAAGAGGCAATTTCTTAACGCTTTGTCTATACTTTACATTTACTATGGCATCAAGGACGGCTCTATAAAAGACTTCACGCCGACAACATTTATTTTCGGTGCTAAGTCTGCACCGGGATATCGCAGAGCAAAGGCTATCATCAAGCTTATTGGCGAGATAAGCAAGCTTGTGAACGCTGACCCTGACACAAAGGATCTTATCAAGGTAGTTTTCGTACAGAACTACAACGTTTCTTATGCGGAAAAGCTTGTTACTGCGGCTGATGTTTCCGAGCAGATATCTACAGCGGGCACCGAGGCAAGCGGTACAGGCAACATGAAGCTTATGCTCAACGGTGCTGTTACACTGGGAACTTATGACGGAGCTAACGTTGAGATCGTTCAGGAGGCAGGCGAGGAGAACAACTACATCTTCGGTGCAAGAGTAGAGGAGCTGGCTGAGATAATGCCAAAGTATGACCCTAGAGAGATACTTTTCTCAAACGACAAGATAAAGCGTGTTCTTGACAAGCTTATTGACGGCAGTCTTTCAGACGGCGGCGTTCCGTCCAACGAGGAGGGCAGCTTCAAGGAGCTTTACAAGGCTCTCACTGACGGTGCAAGCTGGCACGTTCCTGACCACTACTATGTTCTTGGCGACCTTGAAAGCTATGTTCAGGCAAAGCTCAAGGTCAACGCAGACTACAAGGACAAGCTTGCATTCGCTAAGAAATGCTGGCTGAACATTGCCAATGCAGGAAAGTTCTCTTCTGACAGAACTATCAAGGACTATGCAGAAAACATCTGGAAGATAGAGCCTGTTAAGCTGTAATTGGAAATCAAATTTCTATGCAAATTGAATTTGTTAAGGGTATTGCACATGATTTTAAGCTTTTTATACATGAAAATGAACTTATCATAATATTAATTTGCGAAAATATGAACTAAAGCATTAATACACAAAGGGCAGGCTCGTTTTTTGACGGGCTTGTCAGTTTTGGTGTAAATATATTCAAGGGATAGATTTACATAAATGGCAGGAGGATAAATGTTAGACACCTTACTTAAAATAGACGGCGACATACTGTTATGGATACAGGACAACCTGCGTGCAGGGTGGCTCGACCCCATAATGAAGTTCATAACATATCTTGCAAACGGAGGTGCGTTATGGATAGGCATATGCGTTTTACTGCTGATACTGAAAAAGACTAGAACAACAGGCATCGTGTGTTCATGCTCCCTTGCGGTGACTTTTCTTATAAACAACATTATTTTGAAAAACGTTATCGCACGAACAAGACCTTACGAGGTGGTCGAGGGGCTTAACAGGATAATAGGCGCACAATCGGACTTCTCCTTTCCCTCGGGACATTCGGGAGCCTCCTTTGCAGTGGCGGTGGTAATGTTCATGGAGATGCCGAAAAAATATGGCGTACCTGCACTTATAGTGGCAACACTCATTGCGTTCTCACGGCTGTATGTTGGTGTACACTATCCGTTCGACGTTATCGCAGGCGTTCTAACGGGAACGATATATGCTGTTATCACAGTGGCAATATACAGAAAATTCTTCAAGGGCAAGAAACATTCTGAAAAATAAAAGACATTTGACGGGCGGTTTTTGACCGCTCGTTTTTTGTTGCTTTATCATCAAATTCTATTGAAAATCAAGTGGAAATATGCTATCATAGAGATAATAAATATGAAGGAGAAAATCTTATGAAAAAGGTGCTTAAAACTATTCTTATGGGTGCTGTGGCTTTCAGCCTTGCTATGGGAGTGGGCTGTGGGACTGGTGAAAACAGCAGTCTGGAAAAGGAAAGCTCAAAGGCTGAGGACAGCAGTTCACAGAATAAGCGCAGACAGCTTCGTGACAAGTCTGACTACGGAAAAGTGATAGCCCTCACTTTTGATGACGGCCCTAACACTGACACGACTCCCCTTGTGCTTGACAAGTTAGAAGAACACGGCATTGTGGCTTCGTTTTTCGTTATCGGAAACAACATCACAGACGAGAGTGCAGAGGTCATGAAGCGTGCTTACAACATGGGCTGTGACATTGAAAACCACTCTCAGAGCCACCCTGACATGACAAAAATGACCGCAGAGGAGATAAAGGCTGAGATAGACTTTACCTCCGACAAGGTGGAAGAGGCTGTTGGCGAACGTCCACAGTTTTTCCGTCCGCCATATATTGCGGTAAATCAGACAATGTTTGACGTTATAGATATGCCGTTTATATGCGGATACGGTGCAGAGGACTATAACAATGCCATAGGCGTTGAGGAGCGTGTTGAAAAGGTGCTTGCGCAGGCTAAGGACGGGGGAATTATCCTGCTTCACGATATGAACGGAAACGTTCAGACAGTTGAAGCCCTTGATAAGATAATCCCTGCCCTCAAAGAACAGGGCTACGAGTTCGTTACCATAACAGAGCTTTTCCACGCAAAGGGAGTTGCCATTGACCCTGACTCCGAGATAATCTACAGCTACGCTGAGCAGACTGAGATGTACGGCTAAATACAATACAAAACCGCCTGAGAGGAAAAGCTTCTCAGGCGGTTTTTAATATCATATGCTTTGTGAAACAGATATAGGCTGATCCTCCGGTGGGATAGGCGCTCCGCAGTGAGGACATTCTGTACAGGTGTCTACGACATAGGTATAGCCGCAATATTCGCAAGCTTTTTCCTGAGCTGCATCAGAACAAGGCTTTGCTTTGGCATATTTTCTCGCCTTTGGATTTATACCTATCATAAGACAGGCGTGCAGACACACAAAGGCCAGAATGGCGATTGAAGTAAATAGCATAGTCCAATTTACTTTACTCTTCATTATGGTAGGCGTCAGGTCGTCAAATGATGTGCTGATAGCCGAGGACACTGTATAGCGTGTTCTCGCCGTGAGATTTTTCTGCAACTCGTCATTGAAGCTGTTCGTTACTGATTCTGTAAGAACATCATCTGTATCATTGCCCTGCATACCCTCCCAATACCAATCCTCAAAGCCGTCAGAGGAAGAATAACCGTCAGGGGTAGAGTAAACTATGAGCCAATGGCTCTCGTCCGCAAAGTGGTTCACATACAGATCATAGGCATAATTTTCAAGATCTGAATAATTTCCCTGCCAATCGGAATTTTCCACTGTTATGACCGCAGGTGAGATACCGGTGCGGTTATAAAATGCCACCAGCGAGTTCCTAAGCTCTGCGGTGTTGCCAAGGACATTTGCTTTATCCTCCACAACTATTTTATAATCATAGTTTTGGGGAAGCTTATGAGGGTGATGATAAGCCTCGGCAAACATAGAAAATGTGAATAAAATAAACGGCAGATAGAAAAGCAGCATAAGAAATCTCAAAGGACTTCTTTTTTCGGTTATGTCATAATCTGCATAGACATAGACAGGTCTGTGATGATCATAATATACATATCTTCTTGCGTCCGGGAAATAGGTGCTTCTTACGTGGCGTGAGCTTCTTCCTGAGCCTCCGTGCGAATGGCTGCTGTGATGCGAGCCTCCGTGTGACCCTCCTCCGTGAGAGCCGCCTCCCGATGAATGTGGCATTTATTATTTACCCCTTTCTTATTTTTTTGCAGTATCTGCGACAGGCTGTTCTGTTTCCACGTTATGTGGTCTGAGCGGTGCTCCGCAGTGTGGGCACTCATGACAAGTGCCGATAACATAGACGTTTCCGCAGTATTCGCAGGTGTCCTCTTTTGCATCATTTGCACATTTCACTGCGCTTCTGTAAGCCTTTTTATTAGTGATAAGCGTCTGATATATCTCATAAGCCCCGATACCTGACATGAGAAGTCCCCATATCACGAACAGCCACTCTACATGACCATCCATAACGTTTGGCGTAGTTTCATCAAAAGCCGCCGCTATAGCAGAGCCGACATCATAACGGCTGTTAGCGGTAAGATATTTCTGCATAAGATCTTTGAAATCGTCTGCTACATCTACAGTTATGATATTGTCGGTATCATCGCCCTGCATACCCTCCCAGTACCAATCGTTAAAATCAGGGTCGGGAGATGCAGGTTCAGAATAAACCACCAGCCAATGCTCCTCGTCGTCAAATTCCGTCACATACATATCGTAGGCAAAGTCCTCTAGCTTTGAATAGCTTCCCTGCCAATCCTCGTTGTTCACTGTCATTATCTCTACGGGTATGCCGGTTTCGTCATAGAAATCAACTATTGCATTCTGCACCTTGTCCATATCATCAATGACCCCTGCCGTATCCTTTACCTCGCAGTGATAAGATGGACTTGTATCCATTTTTTGCGGCTTATCATAGCACATGGCAAGAAGCATGATACCAAAGAGCAGGCTGACAGCACTGCCAAGTATACTGAAAAACTTGCCTGAAGCAGTCCCCTTGCGGATATCATAGTCGGCATAGACATAGACAGGATGATAGTTCTCATAGTATACGTATCTTCTTGCCCCTGGAAAGCTTGTGTGCTTTATGTGTTTAGCGCTCGACCCTCCCGAGCTTGATGAAGAGCCGGAAAAGCCTGAGCCGCTGTGTGACCCTCCGCTGTGAGAGCCTCCCCCTGATGAATGTGGCATTTATTTTTTACCCCTTTCCCCTATACAAATCATAAATCCATCAATACTGCACACGCTCGGCTGTGTAGCCGTCTTTTTCAAGCAGGTCGATTATTCCTCCCTCGCCTGCATAGTGTGCCGCTCCAACAACATAGAACACGTTCTTGCCCTGTGACATAAGATCCTCGGCAGCTTTTGCCATGTTCTTGTTTCTGTCATAGAGCATTTGGTTATTATAATCCTCGGCGATCTTTTTGTCCTCCTCGGTATAGCCTGCAAGCTCCTCCTCGTTATCTTCCTCAAGGAAGGTTTCGATATCCCCCGACTTCCATGCGGTATAGAGGTCTTCAAGAGCCTGCTTCTGGCTCTCCTTGGTTTCACCCTCGTAGCTTCTGAACATAAGGTCATAGATATCGTCAGAGAAGTTTATGAGCAGATTCATCTGGAAATCCACCGACTCAACTTCATATATCTTCTTACCGTCTGCATGGGCGGTGGTAAGAAGGTAGTTGTCAAGACCCTTTTCCGAGTCAAAGCCGGAATCCTGAATAAGCAGGGTATCAAGGGTGCTTGAAACAGCCCATGGTCTGTAGACCTCCAAGGCGGAAATATCCATGCCCCAATAGCCGAGATATGTTTTCAGGGCAGAATATGCTTCCTCGGAAATATGCTGGCTGAGCTTAGTGTTATCATTATAAAGCATTTGCTTCATAAGATTTTTCATATACTCGCCGTCCTCGCTTGTGGAGGTTATATCGCACTCCACCGCAAGTATATCGGCATTATTATACGCATTTGTTACTGCCTCAGGGAGCGGATAGCACTCGTCTTTCAGTGCATGGAAAGAGCCGAGCATCACCATTGTGTTGCCCTCAGGTGAAGTCACTTTCCACATAGCAGGTGTGATACCGTTCGTCTTTGTATCGTCCGTCACCGCTGATGAGCTGTCTGAAACACTGCCGTCAGGTGCAGAAGTGGCAGAAGCTGTACTGCTCGCCTCCCCTGCGGTGGTTGTATCAGCCGTTGTGTCGGATGTTGTAGTTGTGGCTGCCTTTGAGCTGCTGTCGGTCTGTGAACTGTCAGGCACTGCTCCGCATGAGCAGAGAAGTGCGGCGCACATTGCAGCGACTGTAAAAAGGCTCAATGTTCTGTGTATCTTTTTCATGGTTTTATCTCCTGTCTTCATAGTTGTATGTTTCAGTATATCACACATCAAAGAAATTTTCAAGTATGGTTACAATTTTGTAATAGTCAAGTGTTATTCTCTCTTATACGCTTTTCTATCGTTTCCATATCTATGCCGTATTGTTTAAGGATAGTCTGAGCGAAGCTGTTGTCACGGGGCATTCCACAGACTATCTTATACTTTCGCTCTCCTGTTTCATCATCTGCGTCGGCGACAATGCTTGCAAGCTTTGTTCTGAGCGTGCTGTCTTTATTAAGCTCCACGGTCTTGTATGCGATATCCACAAGATGTGTTGCAAAAACTCCTCTTACGCCCATTTTGCAGAATATCCTCAAAAGCTCGCAGGCGACCTCAACGCACTCCCTTGGGGTCGTGCTTTGGATAGACTCGTTCATAAGAAGCAGGCTGTTTGCTGTGATAGTGTCGCTTATTTCACGGAACTCTTTTATCTCGGTGGTGAAACGGCTGGTGTCGATGCCTGTTTTTTCCTCTTGTGGGAACTGAGTGTAGATATAGTCCACAAGGGATATTTCACAGTATGAAGCAGGCACATAAAGCCCTGTCTGCGCCATTATCTGACACAGACCAATCGCACGGAGAAATGTGGTCTTTCCGCCATTGTTTGCGCCCGTAAGCACATAAAAGCCCTCGCTGTCACCTCCCATGGTGATATCGTTTGTGACAACGGATTTTTTCTCCTTGTGGTCAAGATTATATATCCTGGCTTCACGGAAATAAACAGGGTCAAAGATATCCTTTATGACGGCTTTTCTCTCACCTGCAGGAAGAATTTTCGGACGGCACATTTTAAGCCCCTGATCTTCGCAGGCTTCTATCACAGCCACTGCACCCATGTAGTATTCAAGCTGATAGTCTATATAGCGCATATCGGCAATGCCTGCTTTCTGATACTCAGCAAGCACCTTGTCTATCATTTTCACAAAAGTATCAGTAAGATCGCTAAGCTCGTCAAAAAGGGTCTTATCCACAGTGTTGATAAGCTTATCGTCAGACACCTCGCTGTCATTATACTTCTTTCTGAGATTTTTCACAACAGCCTTATCGTTGAACTTTGCCCCATGGTAAAGTATTCTGTCAACAAGGGACGGCTTTATATCGTAACGCTCTTTTGAAAGCTCTATAATGCCTGCTGAAACAGGAACTAGCCTTTCATCGAGGTTTATTGCCACTGTAACGCTTCGTATGCGGTCATGGAGCGCATTTTTAAGCTTCTCTATCTCACCTTTCAGGGATATATAATGCTTGTCACCGTAATGCTCCTCAAAGAACGCAAAAAGCTTTTTTACGCCCTCTGAGCGTATCTTATCTTTCATTTTTCCATAAAAATCGTGCATTATCTCCATGCACTGTATGTAAGCGTCAAAGCCGCTTATGGCATCATCAAGCTGTGAAAAGCTGTCGGGAGTAGTAAGATTATAGATGTTCTTTCTGTCATTTTCCACCATGACGTTTATCACCTTGCGTATGGTGGCAGACAATGACGGAAGCCTTATGAAATCATCAAGGATATCAAGGCGGTAGTTTATTACCTCCTCATCGTCGCAAACCTCACAAAAAAGCCTCATTACACGATACTGGTAATGGGGCGTGATGATATCAGCCACCTTTTCAAGCTCCAGATTGTCAACAAACGCTCTGGGGAGCTTTTCAAGGGCGGCAGCTCTTTTTTTCATTGCATTGTGCTTTTCCACAGAGGGATAAAGCAGATCAGCCACAGGGGCTTTCATATCAAATTCGTCAAGTTTTGAAGCCATTTTCGTTTCCTCACTGGTCTTTGGCAAGGGCTTTCAGGTCTATTATTATGCCCACCTTTGCAAGAGCCTTTGACATAAGCTCTGCACTTAGGGGGTAGATATCAGTTTTTCCGCACTCGTGGTCATACTCGTATCTGAAAAACTGCACATAATTCTCCTGATAATCCTCAGACGTATAAACTTTTCCCATGATATATTTATTTTTTATGGCATAATAGTTCACAGGCTTGAGCCTGAGAATAGCTTTCGGGTCGGCAGACATTTCCGAAGCGAGGGTATCAAAGCCCTCGTCAACGTAGTTTATTTTTCTGCACTTCATATCCTTTATTTTCTTTTTCAGAGGCGGCTCGCTCTGAGCCTGCTTCCTTTTGAACAGTGAAAACATTTTTACACACCAAGCCTCTCAAAAAGCTGTTTGCGGCAATCCTCTTCAAGCTTATCGTTTATAGGTGCAGGGATATACTTTTCACCAAGCTTACGGCTCATGCAGTATGAAATAACATAGTCGCTGACCTTTGGATTTTTTGACAGAAGCGGTCCGTGGAGATAGGTTGCAATAACGCTTTTTTCCATATAGCCCTCGGTGCTGCTCTCAAACTCATTGCCGTTGCCTGAAAGGACTTTTCCGAATGGTGACTTGACGTTGGTGGTCTGTCCGCCATGGTTTTCAAAGCCTATCACCTTGTATTTTTCTCCGTCAAGCTGAGCTTCTATAACGATATTACCGATACATCTGCATCTTTTATCGGTAGACGCCACAGTATAGTAATCAAAAAGCCCCAATCCAGGCACTTTCTCGCCGTTTGAGTCCTTATAATACTGACCCATGAGCTGATAGCCGCCGCATATCATCAGGAAAAACGTTCCTGCCTTATAAGCTTCCATGATACTGTCCTTACAGGAAACAAGGTCATCGGCAAGTATCTGCTGTTCAAAGTCAGCACCGCCACCAAGATAGATGATATCATACTGGGTGAAATCAGTTTCCTTGTCACCAATAAGATGCTTTGAAACTTCAAGTTCTATGCCACGCATTTTACAGCGGTAAGAAAGCACTTCAACGTTGCCGCTGTCACCGTAGAGGTCAAGCATATTAGGATACATATGAAGAATTTTCAGCTTTTCCATTTTACTTTTCCTCCCCGTTTTCTTTCAGGCTCTTATATCTTTTTATTGCGGCTCTTGTCGGCTGGATAGCAGTATAATTGGCTATGGCGAACTTATCTCCCTTTGTGGAGAAGAGTGACGCTGTTGCTTCGTCAAGATCAGGATAAACGAATATCTTGTCAGGGTCATAGCCTGAGCATTTTATTCTTATTGCGATATCATATGCTCTCGTACCGGAAGTCACAACTCTGTCAACATTATTGAACACAGAGAAGTTTATATCCCATATCCAAGAAACGTCATGACCGTCTGCAAGGTTATCGTTAAGGACAAAAAGCAGTTCCTTTGAGCCTGCCTGCTCGTTCATCACACGCAGGGTCATGTTTGCGCCAACAGGGTTTTTGGCAAGGTTCACAAGAAGGCTTGAGCCGTCAACCTCAAAGCGTTCAAGTCTGCCGTTATTCACCTCGAAATGCTCGAAAGTGTCATGCAATATAGCCTTATCAAAATTATAGAGCTTTGCGGCGGTATAGACAGCCGCCATGTTATACATATAATAGATACTGTTATGAGCGGTCTTATATGTTTCCCCGTCTGCTTCAAAGGACGGAACAGTCAGGTCAACGTTCTTTATCTCCACCTCAGGCTCAATATTGCCAAAACCACACTTTGGACAATGGAACTTGCCGATATGTGAATACTGATAATAGTCATAAACAAGCTCAGTATCGCAGAAAGGACAAAACTTGCCCTCGCCCACCTCATAAGGCTTATCCGTTGCGCCCTGATATCTGTCAACGCTGAAATAGTGGATATTCTTGTTATTAGGGTTAGCAAGTCCAAGTCTTGCCACGTTAGGGTCATCGGCATTGAGAACAACGTTGCCCTCAAATGTTTCAAGGAACTTTTTCACCTTGAGAATGAGTGTTTCCACCTCGCCGTTTCTGTCAAGCTGGTCACGGAAGAAATTCAGCAGAACAAGGGTCTGCAAATTGAGCTTTGAATAGACCACAGGAACGTGTGACTCGTCAGTTTCAAGCACGAGATAATCGGCATGGACTCTTCCCCTCATATCGCAGTGATTGAGCAAAAGGGAGCATATTCCCGTATCAAGATTGTTACCCTCAGGATTTGTGATTATCTTCTTTCCACCGCTTGCAAAAATGTGGCTGAGATAGTTTGTAACAGAGGTCTTGCCGTTGGTGCCTGTGACAGCAACGATAGGGCAATCCACCTTGAAAGCCTTCAGGCAGTCTTTATTTATAGTCCACAGCACAAGCCCGGGAAAGTTGCCTGCGTCCCTGCCAAGCAGGTGCAGAGTTTTAACCATAAGCTTGCCGAAAATAATGGTGAAAGCGTTTTTTAAACTCATTTATATATCTCCTATTAAAATAAAGTCGTATAAAATAATAATAGACCATAACGCCCATAATGTCAAGCATTTTAGACCTTTGCAAACAAAAAAACACCGCACAAAGACGATAGGTGCCCCTTGTGCGGTGTTGGCTTCTATATGATTTTTGAGAGAAAATCTTTCAAACGCTGATTTTCAGGGTGTGCAAAGAACTCTGACGGCCTGTTCTGCTCAAGTATTTTTCCGTCTGCCATAAACAGAACTCTTGAAGCAACCTCCCTTGCAAAGCCCATTTCGTGGGTAACGACAACCATTGTCATTCCGTCGTTTGCAAGCTGTTTCATAAGCTCCAGCACCTCGCCCACCATTTCAGGGTCAAGTGCTGAAGTAGGCTCGTCAAAAAGCATTACTTCAGGGTTCATCGCCAGTGAACGTGCGATGGCTATTCTCTGCTTCTGACCGCCTGAGAGCCTTGAAGGATACTCGTCAGCCTTATCAGGCAGACCAACTCTTTCCAAAAGTTCCTCCGCCTTTTTGTCGGCTTCCTCGGCTGTCATAAGCCCAAGCTTCACAGGGGCAAGAGTGATATTCTTTTTTATTGTAAGATGCGGGAAGAGGTTGAAATGCTGAAAAACCATGCCCATTCTCTGTCTGAGCTTGTTCATTTCATGCTCGTTCGCCTGAGTGATGTTCTCACCCTCGAAGAATATATCACCTGAGGTTGGCTTTTCCATAAGGTTAAGACAGCGGAGAAAGGTGGATTTTCCTGAGCCTGACGGACCAACGATAACGACCTTTTCGCCCTTGTCGATAGTTTCGTTTATATCTTTCAGCACTTCGACCTCGCCGAAAGACTTGCTGAGATGTTTAACGTCTATCACTTTGCGACAGCCTCCTTTCAAGCTTTCCTACCAGATGAGTAAGCACAACTACCATTATAAGGTAAATAAGTGCAACTGTTATAAGCGGCATGAATGCCGAGAACGTCTGAGAACGGATTATATCTCCGCCCTTTGTAAGGTCCTGAATTGCGATATATCCTGCAACAGAGGTTTCTTTAAGCAAAACTATGCACTCGTTTGCAAGGGCAGGCAGAACAGTTTTAAAAGCCTGCGGAAGAACTATTGATATCATTGTCTGACGATAGCTAAGGCCAAGGCTTCTTCCTGCTTCAAACTGACCGTTGTCAACTGACATGATACCTGAACGGACTATCTCAGCCACATATGCGCCTGAGTTCACGCCGAATGCAAGCACAGCCACAAGAGTCTTGTCTATGTTCACGCTTCCGAAAATAACAAAATATGTTATAAGGAGCTGAACTACCATAGGAGTTCCTCTTATCACTGTAAGATACACCCTGCAAAGGGCGTTGAGTATCTTCATTTTGCCTGTCTTATCATGAGTAGAGCGGACTATAGCCACAAGAAATCCCAACACAAAGCCAAGTATGACCGCAAAGAAGGTTATGATAAGTGTTGTTTTAAGACCATTGGTAAGATAATGCCAACGGCTCTCGTCCAAAAAATTTTGCTGGAAATCGTCGATCAATTTGTTCAATTCAGCACTTCCTGTTCTTTATCAAAATAATTTCGGCTGCCGCTCTACGACAGCCGAAGTGTGAAAAATTATTTCTTTCTTACGATTATTACCTGACTTGATGATGTGTAAGTGTCAGAGAAAAGAACGTTTTTCTCTCTGTCAGGTGTAACTGTCATACCTGCAACGCCAACGTCTGCCTTGCCTGACTGAACGGCTGAGATGATAGAATCAAATGCCATATCGTCTATCTTAAGCTCATAACCAAGCTTGTCGCAAACTGCCTGCATCATATCAGCGTCGATACCAACGACCTTATCGTTCTCTTTGCTCTCGTATGGAGGGAACTCAGCGTTTGTTGCCATTACAAGCGTACCCTTATCTCTGCTAACATTATCAGGGGACTTGTATGGGTTCTTGCCAGCGTTCTCGCCAACGTAGTTTGCCTTGATAGCGTCAAGCGTTCCGTCAGCCTTAAGCTCCTTGAGAGCACCGTTGACAGCTGTCTGAAGCTCAGTGTTGTCAAGCTTCATAGCGATAGCGTATTCTTCCTCAGCAAAAGGCTCGTCAAGTATTTCAAGATCGTCATTCTTCTCAACAAAAACCTTAGCAGGCTCAGCGTCGATTATAACAGCGTCTATCTTGCCCTGCTTCAGAGCCTGAACAGCATCAGCGCCCTTGTTGTATTTTTCTACCTTAGCGTCCTTAACGTCCTCGGCATAGATGTCGCCTGTTGTTCCAAGCTGAACACCGATAGTCTTGCCCTCCAGATCGTCAACGCTGTGAACTGTATTAGCAGGCACTCCGCAGCCTGCAAGCATTGTAACGCTCATTGCCACTGCAATAAGTCCTGCTGCAAATTTCTTCATAACATACATTCCTTTCAAAAATTGATAGCGACAGCCCTACGATACCGACTGTGCATAAACCTATACCATATATTATAGCTGAACACACGGCTTTTTGCAATAGCTTTTATCAGTGATTTGATATATAAATTATGAATTTTTTGTTTTGCCAAACCATTTTAGTAAACAAAAAAGGTATCCACCCAATGGGGACACCTCTTTGTGAAAATCAGCTTAGAAATCCATTGTGAACTGAACTCTGTGGTTGCCGTCTGCGTCATCATCTATCATTTCAGCCTTTACGATAGTGATAGGTGTAACAGGCTTTGACTGTGCGTTGTCTGAACCTGTTGTTCTCTCAACTTTAAGAAAGTCATCAACAACGTCCATGCCCTCTGTTACCATGCCGAAAGCCGCATACTGTCCGTCAAGGAAGGTATCCTTATCGCTGTAGCAGATAAAGAACTGGCTTGAGGCACTGTCCATATCGTTTGCTCTTGCCATTGAAACAACGCCTCTTGTATGGCTCAGGCTGTTTTCAACGCCGTTTGCCGAGAACTCGCCCTTGATAGTTTCCTTGCTTCCGCCTGTGCCGTCGCCGTTAGGATCGCCGCCCTGTGCCATAAAGCCGTCTACAACTCTATGGAAAGTAAGTCCGTCATAGAACTTTTCCTTTACCAGCTTCTCGAAGTTCTCGCAGGTGATAGGTGCGTCATTGGCGTAAAGCGTGATAACGAACTTCTTGTCAGTGTCAGCCGCAGAGGTCTGTGATGAGCTGTCGCCCTTATCTCCGCAGGCTGTAAGAACTGCGCAGGCAAGCACGCCTGCTGTGCAAAGAGCCAATGCTCTGAATAGCTTTTTAAGTTTCATTTTTTATCGTCCTTTCGATCATCATTAATGGCATTTCTGCCTTTTTACTAGCCTATTATAGCACCTCCCTGCAAAAAAATCAACATCAGACCATGTTTTTCACATAATTTTCATCATACGAAGCCTAAAGTTGGCTTATTTAATATTGATTTTTGGCTCTTAATGGAGTATAATTATAATGTTTTTTTAAAGAAAAATATAAAAACTATGTTATGTATGGAGGACTGAACAAAATGGATAAGTTGAAAAAAGCTCTGCCTTTTATCATCCCGCCTCTGGCTGTATTGCTCATAATGGGATTTGCTTTTTATCGGCATGGGCTTTACCCGTTCGGTGACGGCACTGTATCATGGTGCGATATGTCACAGCAGGTGATACCTCTGCTCACCGACTTTAAGGATATTTTCACAGGCAAGGACGGAATGTTCCTTAACTTCCACAATGCAGGAGGAATGGACCTGTGGGGCGTTTTCTTTTTCTTTATCGCAAGCCCCTACACCTTGCTTGTGCTTTTTGTTGACAAGGCTGACATAATCTACCTTGTGAACATTCTCACAGTGCTTAAAATGATGACGGCGGCTGTAACGGCGCAGATATATTTCCGCTCCTGTCAAAAAAAGCTCGATCCTTACATTGGCGCTGTACTCAGCGTCATATACGCATTCTGCGGCTATGGAATGCTCTATTATCAGAACAACATATGGCTTGACATGATGTATCTTTTCCCTCTCCTTATGGTGGCATTCAGGGAGCTTTTCGAGAAAAAGCGCATTATCCCATACACTGTCATGCTCACACTTATGATGATAGTGAACTACTACATCAGCTACATGATAGTTGTATTCATACTGCTTTTCATGGCTCTTTGCTGCTGGCGTTACCGCAAGGAGGAAAAATACAAGGACGTTCCATGCAGATTTGTTATAGGCTCGCTTCTTGGCGCATTGCTTTCAGCGGTGGTATGGATACCATGCTTCCTGCAATTCTTGTCAAGCGGACGTTCTAAATCAGTTATCCAACAGATCGAAACCGCCTCATTCATTACAAACTACAACACCACATTCTGCCTGCTGTTGTCAACGGCTTCAGTGATAGTGATAGTTGCGGTGTTTCTTCTTGACGGCAAAAAGAGAAGCAAGCGTTTGAACACCGACCTTATAATGCTCTTTTTGATGCTCGTACCTATTTTAATAGAACCTGCGAACCTTATGTGGCACACGGGAAGCTATATGTCATTCCCATGCAGATACGCTTTCATCACCATATTCTTTGCACTTATCTGCGCAGGATATTTTCTTTCATCGGAAAACGCAGTGGCAAAAGGAAAGAAAAACTGCGACCACTTTGTTATTTTCCTGATACTTGCGGCACTTATCTACGGCTTTTACAACTTCTCTGAGGGCTTTGTTGAGAACAATCGTGACGGAATGTCAAAATACACTAAAAGTCTTTGGCAGGACAGCACCGCCTTTGAGCTTTGCCTTGAATTTTTCATTGTGGCGGCGGCTTTCTATATTGTTATCGTTCTGCTGCACAAAAAGGGCTGGATATCAAAGAAGATATTTGCTGTCTTCCTCGCAATGTTTGTTGCGGCTGAGTCATACGCAAACGTGAACATTTATATGGTATCCCCAAGCATGAACAATACTCTCCGTGCGGCTAATCATCAGAAGATAATGGATCTTTCAGACAGGCTTGACGAAACGGAGGGCTTTTACAGAGTAAAGACCGCAAGCAAGCTTTTCGAGGTCAATCTGGTCGGCTCAATGGGCTACAATTCTCTGAGCCACTACACCTCTCTCACAAGCCGTGATTATATGTACATGATGAAGCAGCTTGGTTACTCCTCTTACTGGATGGAGGTAGGCTCATATGGCGGAACGGAGCTTACTGACGCTTTGCTGTCAGTAAAATATCTTATTGAAAAAAATACAGGCTCGGCTGACGCTGTATATTCAAACGATACCTACGAGATAGTGCCGACAGAATACTATCTCCCACTTGGCATTGTGACCGACGCTGACCTGAGCGGCAGTGAGGAGCTTTCCACAGGCACAAGAAGCAACGTTCAGAAGAAGCTTTTTGAACAGCTTTTCGGCGGCAACGGTGACGAGCTTATCACAGACTACGAATACACCACGATCTATGGTGTGCAGGACGACAGTAACTTTAAACCGAACTACACCTTCAACACCACAGGCAATGTAGCCTACATGGACTACAGCATAGATGTGACAGACAAGCAGACACTTTATTTTGACTGCTTCGACAAACTTTCAAACAGCCTCAGCGAGGATATAAACGGAAGCTTCATGGTAACAGTGAATGGTCAGGTAATGCAGATGGATTATCCGTCACAATCGAGCAACGGGCTTTTGAAGCTTGGAGAATTTGAAAATGAACACGTCAACGTGCGTGTGACCTTGAAAAAAGGCATCACAGGCTGCCGTTCCTATGGCGTTTTCGGGCTTCACCACAATGCCCTTGAAAAGGCACTTGAACAGGTTCAGACCGCCGGTCTTACAGACAGTGACGGCAAGCTTTCAGGAAGCGTGAACGCAAAGGCAGGACAGAAATGTGTGCTTCAGATACCGTATCAGGAGGGTCTGAAAATAAAGGTCAACGGCAAGGCTGTTTCATATGACAAGGTTTTCGGTGACCTTGTAAGCTTCGACTTGCAGGAGGGCGAGAACACAATAACTGTAACAAGCGTGCCAAAGGGCTTTTATGCAGGTCTTGCACTGACTATCGCAGGCATTGTGCTGACAGCAGGATATATCCTTATAAGAAAGAAACTGAAATTCGGAGAAACTTTGGAAGCCGCTGCACTTGTGGCTGTTATCGGTGCGGGAGCTATAGTGATCATAGTGGTTTATGTTGCACCTTGCATACTGAATATTTATAGCTGATAAAATATAACAGATATAAATAACACAGGGGCAAACAGCGTTCGCCTGCCTTGGTACAATCATTGTAATTAAAAAAAACTGCGGATAGCATTTTGCCGTCCGCAGTTTTTATTTTATCCGAAATTATTTATGCTCTTCAAGATACTTCTCTGTATCCATTGGATAGCATCTCAGGTTTGGAAGCTCGTCAAGGGTGAGAACTCTTTCACTGTTGTAGATCTTGTTCCACTCGTCAAATGTGGTGTACTGATCTGAAAGCTGTTTATCCTTGATACAGAACTCGCCGTTCCATGTACTGAACCACGCCCAGCGTGTGCCGTCGTTGAATGCTCCGTCAGGGTCGAACATTGAACCGTTCTCTGTCATTGCGATTATCTTGTTTGTGGATGTGCTTGACTTAACAAGGTCGTAATACCACTTCTGTGAGGAGCTGTCCTGCTCTGCAGGATAGCAGTCATAGCCCATTATGTCAACATACTCATCTCCCGGATACCAGTCAGGATTCTGTGCGTTCCATACCCAGATGAGGTTGTTAAGACCATACTCATTTGTGAACTTATCATACATGAGCTGCCAAAGCTGAATGTATGCGTCCTTTCCTGCTGAACCCCACCAGAACCATGCGTTGCCGGGATACTTAGGGTCGCCTGCCGCCTCGTGGAGAGGTCGCCAAAGTATAGGCACGTTTGCGTCTGCAAGCTCTTTAAGCACCCCTGCCATATGGTCAAGGTCTGCTATGATAGAATCATAGCCCTCTTTGTCCTCGCCACTGAGAGCCTTTGCAAGGTCGAAGTCTGTGTATTCAGAATAGAAGCCCTGCCACCATGCTCCGCCGTTCTTTTCCAGGTTTTTATCAGGGGCATACCAATGCCAGCAAAGTGAAACTATACCGTTTTCGTTGTTGTACCAGTCCATAGCTTGCAACGGCACCATATCTCCACCGCCTGCGCCATGTGAAAGTGCGCTGTTTGAAAGGTTTGAAACATCAAGACCAAGTATAGCAGGCGTCTTGCCTGTGTGCTTCTTTATCTCCTTGAACTCACGGCAGTCCTTGCCCTCGTTATCTCCTGAAAACTGACCTGAGATAGTATACTTGCCATAAACGTCCGTAAGGAAGTTATAAAGTCTTTTTGCCTCGTCAGAAGCGTTAGGGTTTGAAAGCTGATTTGATACCTCATACTGTGAAAGGTCGATAGCAGGAGCCGGGGTTATCTTTATCCTGTCGATATAGATATGACCATTGTCGCCCTTTATGCCTATCTTATGAGTACCCTCGTCGATAAGCACGTTTTCAGCCACAGTGTCGCCAAATTCTGTTGTGGTCGATGTGAAGTTCGTGAGCGCAGCACCGTCAACAGTGATAAGATTTGACTGACCCTCGCCGTCTGCTGCCATTGTGAGAGTAATATTATAGCTTCCCTTTGCAGGAAAATCTATCTCGAACTCCGCCATATCTCCCGATGAGCCTACGGAAACAAAGCCATCGCCAGAAAACTTGCCAAGAAAATTCTTATCAAGCACTGCCGCACCTCCCGAAAGAGTTCCCTCCTCCGCCTCGGATTCATAGCTGAAATCCTCAGGAACGTCATACTCTGTTGTTACGTCTGAAAGGTCGATGTTGCCCATATCCTCAACGACAGGGGCTGTTGTGGTGGTAGTTTCGCCTGCTGACGAGCTGCCTGAGCTGCTGTTTCCTGTGCTGCTGCAGCCTGCCGCCGCACAAGCGATAAGCACTGCCATAACGGCAGCAACTGTTCTTTTCATTATTTCACGCATAATGTTCTCCTTATCATTAATATTTAAAATATTCAAATTTTTATAAAGCCAAACTTTGCGAAGCTCTCGCCTTTAGGCTTTATATTCCATACTTTTAAATATATCATATAAAAAACCATTGTCAATAGCCATTTTCAATGTTTAACATCATGTTCAAAATTGATAACGTTTACTTTGATTTGAGCTAAAAAAATATGAACCCAAATGGCATCGGGTTCATATTTTCATATAGAAATATATTATTTTCTGAGAAACGTTCTGTATACCCAACGGGTAAATTTTCTGGGAAATATAAACAAACCAAGCTGTAAAGCGCATGGCATGAAAAAGTCACGGAAGCCGGTATACCCTGAGCGGTGTATTATCCACCTCACACGAATGAAAGCCTTTGTATGCTCCCAGCTTTTGCGTGTATCCACAGTATTTTCATCTATGCGGTAGCGCACAAGCACCTCGGGTATATTCTGCCCCTTTGCACCATGCTGTAACATTCGTGCGATAAACTCATAGTCCTCGCACATTTTAAGGTCACTGTAACCGCCTATCTTTTCCGCAAAGGACTTGCGAAAAGCCACAGACTGCCTGTTGAAAGGGTTGCGTCGTTTGGAATATGAAGCGATATCCTTATGCATGACAGGCACTTTTTTCACCGAAACTACCTCGTCAGTGTCAGTATCGAACTCTTCCACATATGTGCCGATGATATCAAGCTTAGGTTTCACCGCAAAAAGGGTCATCTGCTTCAAGCAGCGGTTAGGGAGAGATATATCGTCGCTGTCCATTTTCACGATATAATCGCATTTACACGCCTTTATGCCCTCGTTGTAAGCCTTTCCAACGCCCACGTTCTCATCTATCTGAACGATATGGAAAATATGCTTGAACTCGTCCTGAAAAGACTTCACGATAATATTAAGCTCGCAGGTGAGCTTGCCGTCGCACACAAGCACGAAGTCAGAGGGAGGATATGACTGCATGAGCATAGACTCAAGACTCTCGTTAAGGTTCTCAGGGAGCTCACGGTCATACACCGACATAAGCACACTGTATTCAGGCAGCGTATATTTCCCAACACGATACGTCATAAAATCCCTCCCCTGCATTATTATCAACTCAATTATACTATAACAGCTCCAAAAAGTCAACTACGACCAACAAAGTATACTATTTATAAAGTACAGACCAATACACAAAAAAAGACCGCCCCATTCGGAACGGTCTTGTAAGCTACTTTGAAAAATTAGCCAAGCTTCTTAGCAAGCTGTGATACCTTTCTTGCAGCAGCATTCTTATGCATAATGCCCTTTGTGCAAGCCATATCTACCTTCTTGATAGCAGCTCTTACTACTTCTTCCTTGTTTTCTGCGTTCTCAGCTACAGCAGCGTCAGCCTTCTTGAGTGCAGTTTTAAGATCAGACTTTACAGCCTTGTTTCTCATTGTCTTAGTGTTGATAACCTTGACTCTCTTCTTAGCGGATTTAATGTTTGGCATACCGACACCTCCCTCATTCTGTATAAATTTGCACTTATTTGCACAAGCTATCCGCAGACTGAGAGGAAATGCGGAAAGCCCTTTAAACAAGCCTTGTAAAATATTTTACCACATTTCAAAAGAAATTGCAAGGGGGTTTACTGAAAAAAATATAGAAATTTTGCGGTCTAAATTGTAGGAACACACAAAAACTTACACGATATCACAGAAAGGTGAATAAAATGAGCATTAGAACGGATATGGCGGCGGAGAGCTTTTCTCAGGCAGGCGGTGCGGAAAAGCTTCAGGGAGTGAAAGTCAAAAACAAGGTTATTGAAAACGCTAGGCTTGAGGTAACGGACATCACCATAGAAACACAGGAAGCCGCCGAAAAGCTTGGCAGACCTGTCGGCAGATACATCACCCTTACCGCCACAGATTCAACATTCGATATGTACAGCGACAGTTTTCGTGAGCGTGCAGAAGTCATAGCAAAAGCCATAGGGGAGCTTTGCGGTGGTTGTGAACGTTTTTTGGCAGTAGGGCTTGGGAACTATGCCCTGACTTCCGACGCTGTTGGTCCTCTTACCGCTGAAAAGATCTTCGCTACCCGTCACATAAAAAGCCTTGCAAAAGAGATTGATACTGACGATCTGGGCGAGGTCACAGTGATACAGACAGGAGTGCTTGGGAACACGGGAATAGAATCCTCAGAGCAGGTAAAAGCAATTGCGGAGCGTGTAACACCGCAGGCTGTCATTGCAGTTGACGCACTGGCTTGCAGCGAGCTTTCCAACCTTGGCAGGACAATACAGCTTTGCAACACGGGCATTTCTCCGGGAAGCGGAGTTGAAAACGCACGAAAAGAGCTTTCGCTTTCGACCCTCGGGGTAAAGTGCATTGCCATAGGCGTGCCAACGGTCATAGACCTTTGCACTGCGGCACAGCACATTTTCGGTCAATCCGCACCTGAAAGCTCCGAAAACATCATGGTCGCTCCGAAAACTGCCGACAAACTTTCGGAAAACTGCGCAAAGCTCATTGCAATGGGCATAAACCGTGCCGTCCACCCTGCCCTGTCGCAAGAGGACATTCAAACTCTCACCTGCTGACAAAAGACAGGTGGTACGGTAATGTAAAACCTGTATACAACAATTGTAAACTTTTTATTAATATGTATGAGCGAAATTGCGAAAACGTTTTCTGAAAACGAATACTCACACAAATTCAACACACCTTTGTCATAATCAACAAAAACGCTTGAGCTTTATATTGCAAAATGCTGATTGACTAAATTTAAACTTTTTGTTATCATTAGTAAGGACGAAAAATAAGCGTTATGGCAAGCGTTGTCGGGTAACAATGCTTGTCGATCGTAACAGATGAACGTTTTTTGGGTAAGGAACATTCGTCTATTATCAAGGAGGTTACTATAATGAAAATGGCAAAGAGAATTTTCGCTGCTGCTTGTGCGCTTTCACTGGCTTGCAGCATGGCTGCTTGCGGCAGCTCATCAAGTGACAGCTCATCTTCCAAGAAGGAAGCTAAGGCTATGACAGAAGATCAGAAGGAGCAGGTAAATGCACTTCAGGATAAGCTCCCTGACATCGAGCTTTCAAACAAGACTATCAAGTGGATGGCTCACTATGACATCAACCCTAGTGATGGTAAGTCAGAATCACCTGCTATCTCACTTTTCCAGACTAAGTACGGTGGAAAGATCGAGTACGTTCAGACAACTTGGGACAACAGATATACTGATCTTGCTAAGGCAGTTATGGCTAACGACTCACCTGACTTCTTCCCTGCTGACGACATGGACGCATTCCCTAAGGGTGCTATCAAGGCCATGTTCGAGCCTATCGACGATGTAGTTGATTTCAGCTCAGACATCTGGTCATCATCACAGACACTTAACGATTCATTCGTATTCAACGGCAAACACTATGTAGCTGCTATCGACGTAAGACCACAGTATGTTTGTGTGTACAACGCAAAGACAATGTCAGACTTTGGCTATGACGATCCTGCTGAGCTTTATGCTAATGACGAGTGGACATGGAGCAAGTTCACAGAGATGTGCCTTGACTTTGCAGACTCTGAAGCTGACAGATATGCTCTTGATGGTTACTGGTACGGCAAGGCTCTTAACGATACTTGCGGTTATCCACTTATCGGTCTTGAGGACGGCAAGCTTGTAAACAACATGGGCAAGGCTGAAGTTGGCGCAGTTCAGGATCTTATGTACAACCTTGAGAAGAACAACGTTGTATTCGACAGATCAAGCAACAACTGGAAGACAAGAGGTGACGGAGCTAACGGTGAAGGTCTTGGTTCACAGCTCACACTGTTCATTCCTATCGGCACATGGGCTCTCGAGGATACTCCTGAAAAGACTAAGACATTCGGAAGCGTCAAGGACGGCGAGGTTATGTTCGTTCCAATGCCAAGAATGGACGATTCTGACAAGTACTATGTATCTACAGGCGTAAACGGCTATCTCCTCTGCAAGAACGCTCCAAACCCAGACGGCTTCAACGCGTTCGTAAACTGCTGCAAGGTTGCAAACTCTGAGGTACAGAACATCACAAATGAACAGCTCAAGAACGACTACGGCTGGACAGACCAAATGGTCGAGATGCGTCAGACAATTTACGATCTGGCTAGACAGAATCCTGTATTTGATTTCCAGGACGGCGTATCTGCTGAGCTTTCAACACTTATGCAGACAGTAAATCAGGCTACAATGGTAACAGGCGGCGGAGCTACTACATGGACAGAGTGCGTTGCTGAGAACCAGAAGGCTGTTGATTACATCATCAAGGAAGCAAATGCTAACGTTGCTGAATAATTCAGTATTTTCAAGCGGGACGTTCATTCGTCCCGCTTTTTTATTGCCTTTGTATTTGTCACGAATTTGTTAAATAAATTTGTACGCAAAATGCACAATATAAAATACATAAATTTGTGCAAGAATTTTACGGATTTTTATGTACAAATCACAAAAAATGTGCTATAATAAATGTACGTTAAAAAGAATATATCAAAGAAGGGAGATATGTTTTATGAGATCGATTATTACTATCAGCCGTGAATTTGGCAGCGGAGGACGTGAGATAGGCAAGAAGCTTGCTGATGATCTGGGCATACCTTTCTATGATAAAGAACTTTTGGAAATGGCTTCAAAAGAGAGCGGTATATGTCAGGAGCTTTTTGTTAAGAACGATGAGTCCTATACTAACAGCTTTCTTTTCTCACTGGTCATGGGTAATTACCCTGTAAGTGCAGACGGCAGGATCAATCCTGATATGCCGCTGAATCACAAGATATTCTTGGCTCAGTTTGAAACTATCAAGAACATTGCAAAGAAGGGTCCTTGTGTTATTGTAGGACGTTGTGCTGACTATGTTCTGAAAAATGAGCCTAATATTATCGACTTCTTCATTTCCGGCAACACTGCCGAAAAGAAAAAGCGTATCCTTGAGAGATACGATATTGAAAAAAACAAAGCTGAGGACTTTATCCGCAAGACTGATAAGCGGAGAGCTTCATACTATAATTATTACACCGACATGAAATGGGGCGAAGCAAAGAACTATGACCTTTGTATCAACTCGTCCAAAACAGGCGTTGACGGTGCTATCAAGCTTATGAAGGCTTATATCGAAATAAAAGAAGCCAACGCTGATAAATAGGAATTTTTCGTTTTAATTCATTTTACTTTCCTTACTACGAAAGAGGGCTGACCATAGGGTCGGTCCTTTTCCGTTTTATGAGAAGTTTTATTACTCTAGCTTAAACAAAGTGTAACCAATATGTTATTGACAATAACAAGCAAATATATTATACTGTATAAAAGGGCAGAAGTCCGACAAAAAAATAAAAAAATACTGCAAAAGGAGAAACAGAAAATGGCTGAAATAAAAGTTATCACTATCGGCAGACATTATTGCGCAGGCGGTTCGACTATCGGTAAGCTTGTGGCTGAAAAGCTTGGTATCCCATGCTATGACAGAGAGATAATCGACATGGCGGCACAAAAAAGCGGCATTGCAATGAGCGAGATACAAAAATACGAGGAAGCCGCTCTGAGCATTCTCAAAACACCGATAAATCTGTTTTCAAAGGAGAAAGAGTATCCTATAACAGAGAAGATATTCGCCGCTGAAACAGAGGTAATAATGGAGCTTGTTTCAAAGGGAAACTGCGTTATCGTGGGCAGATGTGCAGATTTTATACTGAAAAACAAAGTCAAGACGCTGAATGTCTTCATTAATGCAAGCTTTGAGAAGCGTCAGGAGTGCGCAATTGAGAAGCACAACATCTCCGAGGACGAGGTGGAAGCAAGGCTCAAAAAGTATGACAGAAAACGTGCCGACTATTACAACTCCAACACCAACAAAAAGTGGGGAGATATTTCAAGCTATGATATGTGCCTTGACAGCGGCAAGCTTGGCTACGAAATGTGCGCCGAGATAATTGCTGACACTGTGAAGCTTTCAAGGGAGAAATAGGGGCAATATTTTATTGGGAGCGATAAAAAATGTCAAAGGATAAGGAAGTCAAGACCAACGCCATGCGTATTCTTGACAGAAATAAGGTAAAATACAAGGTCAACACATACGAGTGCGACGAGTTTATCGACGGCATACACATTGCAGATATGCTCGGCCAGCCATATGAAAGCTCGTTCAAGACCCTTGTGACAGTGGGAAAAAGCGGAAATTACTATGTTTTCGCTATCCCTATCGCAGAGGAGCTTGACATGAAAAAGGCGGCAAAGTCTGTGGGCGAAAAGTCGGTGGAGATGCTCCATGTGAAGGATATAAACTCTGTTACTGGCTACATTCGTGGTGGCTGTACACCCCTTGGCATGAAAAAACAGTACATGACGGTAGTTGACAGCTCTGCGGAGCAGTTTGAGGAGATAATCATAAGCGGCGGACGTATCGGGTCGCAGATAATGCTTTCTCCGAAAGACCTTATCAAGGTCACAAGGGGTAAATTTGAGAGCATAACAATGAGTGAATAGACAAAAAAAGAGAGCCGCTTTGGCTCTCTTTTATTTTGCATTTATGTTGATATATTCGGGCTTTGTCTTTGAGTACATTATTTTCTGGCTGGAATAAAGTCCGTAATAGCCCGAAAGCATATAGCTTACTCCGCAGGCAACCGCAAAAAGCACAAGCCCACTTCCACCGAAAAGCTCATAGCTGAGAAGTATGGAAGCCACAGGGCAGTTCACAACGCCGCAGAAAAGTGCCACAAGACCTATAGCAGCACCGAATGATGGGTCAAGCCCCAAAAAGCCTGCGGCTGTACAGCCGAAAGTTGCTCCGATAAAGAAGGTCGGGACTATCTCACCGCCCTTGAAGCCTGTATTTATAGTTATGGCGGTGAAAAGCATTTTCAGGGCAAAGGCTTCTGGGTGCGCCTTACCTTTCTCTAAAGCCGCCACAATAACGTCTACGCCTGCTCCGTTGTAATCCCTTGTACCTACAAGCAAAGTCAATGCAATGATCACAACGCCACCTACAGCTATCCTGAGATAGGTGTTAGGCAGATACATCTGAAATCTTGAATGTGAAAACTCCATTACCATGCAAAGGAGTATAGATATTACCGCACAAAGAGCCGCAAGTGCCGCTATCTGGGTCACAGACACAAGGGAAAGCCTTGGTATGCCTGTTATGTTGAACTTTGTTGGCGCAAGCCCTGCCAACAGTGATATTTTATATGCGATAAGAGAGGAAGCTATGCAAGGCACAAGACCCACATAGTATATAACGCCCACACTTATTACTTCCATAGCGAAAAAAATCGCAGTCAAAGGCGTGCCGAAAAGTGCGGCAAACACCGCGCTCATTCCGCACATTATCACAAGGCTGGAGTCTTTTTCGTCAAGCTTTAAAAGCTCGCCTGCCTTTGCGCCAATGCTTCCGCCAAGTTGCAAAGCCGCACCCTCACGTCCTGCCGAGCCGCCCGTAAGGTGGGTGAGTACAGTGCCTAGAAAGATAAGAGGCGCCATAAGCAGCGGCACTTTGATGTTTCCACGAACAGAGCTTATGATAAGATTTGTACCGGTTTCCTCGTCCACCTTGCAGACACGATAGCTGAAAATGATAAACAGACCTGCCAACGGCATAAGGTACAATGTCCAGCTATGACACTCACGGAAGCCTGTAGCAAAGTTTACCGCCATATGGAACAGCGAGCCGACTATTCCCCCTATTACACCCACTGCGCAGGCGATAAAGACCCACTTTGCAAAGGCTATGGAGAATTTTTTCACCGTCCGCATTTTGCTTTTTATAAACTCACTGCTTATTTTCCTCACCCCTTTTTACAGAAAAACAACGGGCGACATATGCCGCCCGAAATACTTGAAATACAGCTCCACAATAATGGGACGTCGCATTTCTGTGAAACAGAAATTCAGCCGTTCCACTACAAGATAATATGCTAAATTATACCTCAGCGATTACCTCTACCTCAACGAGAACGTCCTTTGGAAGCTCTTTTGCGGCAACGCATGAACGTGCAGGCTTTGATGTGAAATACTCGCCGTAAACTCCGTTAAATGCACCGAAATCTGACATATTCTTAAGGAAGCATACTGTCTTTACAGCCTTGCCGATAGATGTTCCTGCGGCTTCAAGAACGTTTGTGAGGTTCTTGCAAACCTGATGTGTCTGCTCCTCGATAGTTGTTGCCTCAACGTTGCCTGTTGCAGGGTCAATTGCTATCTGACCTGATGTGAAAACAAGGTTTCCTACCTTCATTGCCTGTGAATATGGACCGATTGCGTCCGGTGCGTTCTTTGTGTAAACAACTTCTGCCATTTTTATCTACTCCTGTCTTAAAAAATCTTAAAATTACTTATTGACTATCTTAAAGCCTGCGGCTGTAAGAGCCTGTCTTATCTCTCTGATATGATCAAAGTTTCTTGTTTCAAGAACAAGTCTGAGCAGGCAATCTGTGATATCGCTGTCCTCGCTTGCTCTCTCGTGGTGAACAGAAACAACGTTTCCGCCGAGCTTTGAGATTATCTCTGAAACATCTCTCAGCTGACCAGGTCTGTCCTCAAGCTGGATAGTAAGAGTATCAGATCTGCCAGACTTGAGCAGACCTCTCTTGATAACTCTTGAAAGTATAGTTACGTCTATATTTCCGCCTGAAACAAGACATACAACCTTTTTGCCCTTGATGTCAGGTATCTTATTGAACATTACTGCGGCAACAGGTGTTGCGCCTGCGCCCTCTGAAACGAGCTTTTGCTTCTCGATAAGGTGGAGGATAGCTGATGATATCTCGTCGTCTGAAACTGTAACAACGCCGTCAACATACTTACTGCAATACTCAAAGGTATGCTCGCCAGGCTCTTTTACCTTGATTCCGTCTGCGATAGTGTGAACGCTTTCAAGGCACTCTATCTTGCCGTCTTTAAGTGAATTTACCATTGAAGGTGCGCCTTCAGCCTGAACGCCGTATACTCTAACGCTTGGTTTGAGCTGTTTTACAGTGAATGCAACACCTGAGATAAGTCCGCCGCCGCCAACAGGAACAACGATAACATCTGCGTCAGCCACCTGACTTAGTATCTCCAGACCGATAGTTCCCTGACCTGCGATAACATTCTCGTCATCGAACGGGTGAATAAATGTATAGCCGTTAGCGTCACGAAGCTCGATAGCCTTTGCATAAGCGTCATCATAAACGCCAGGCACAAGACATACCTCAGCGCCATAGCCCTTGGTTGCCTCTACCTTTGAGATAGGTGCGCCGTCAGGAAGACAGATGATAGACTTTATACCGTTCTTTGTTGCGGCGAGAGCAACGCCCTGTGCGTGGTTTCCTGCCGAGCAGGCGATAACGCCGTGCGACTTTTCCTCGTCTGAAAGCTGTGATATCTTATAATAAGCTCCTCTTACCTTGAAAGAACCTGTTACCTGAAGATTTTCTGTTTTCAGATAAACGTCACAATCAGGGTTTACCTTTGGCGCATGGATACACGCTGTTGGTCTGATGACCTCTTTAAGCACGTTTGAAGCGTCAAAAACCTTATCCAATGTAAGCATAAAAAACAACCTCTTTTTTCTATGTAATAAAAAAAGCCCTCGCCTGACTAGAGGCGAAGACATAATATCTCCGTGTTACCACTCTGATTGCAGACCAATGAGCCTGCCACTCATATCTCTTTCTAACGGTGAGAGACCGTATCCGCTTAACACATCTGCTTAGGCGGATCAGCTCAGAGATGATCCTGACGGCGTTATCCCTGCGGACTTTCACCAAACGTCCGCTCTCTGCGAAGTATTCGCACCGTCACCTTTCTCGTCACAGCCTTTACGATATTCAATACAATCATTATATCACCATAAATATGAATTGTCAACAGCAATAAAATGAATTTTTCTCTAAGACATTATACAAGAATAAAAACCCACACCAAGGTGCGGGCTTTTATCAATTAAGGAAGTATAGAAAAAATATATGAAGAAAACAATCATGAAGTCTTTTTAACTGTCGGTCTTTCCTTTCCGACTGTAATAATATTACCACTGCAATGTGATAGAATTATGTGCAAAGAGAGTGCATTTGCAAAAATATCACCTTTTGTTTGCGTAATGCACAACGATATGACGAAGCTTCCCTGTGGTCATATCCTTGCCCTTTATATCCGCTCCGTTGTGGCTCATAAGCTCAGCGCAGACTATGCCGTCGGTACTGCACCTGAAAACCTCGTGTCCGTCACACACCACCACAAGCTTTTCACTGTCCACAGATATTCCGCCTGTTCTTCCGATAACATTTTCCTCTGCGCCCTCACGCTCCACCACATAGGAAACACGCTTTCCGTGATAGCGTTCAAGCTCTTTTAACGGAGTGCCTTTATTTTTTCTGAAAAGTCCCATTTTACGCTCCTATATCATTGTATCTGACGTTTCTCTGTCAAAGGAAGAATAATCTGCCACCATATGCAGATACTAATGGCATGAATCAAAAGGGGGTCACGCCTATGAACATCGCTCACACTATTCTTGCCACTGTAGGTTCTATAATAGTCATGTTCGCCATATCAAAGCTTCTTGGCAACAAGCAGATATCACAGCTCACGCTTTTTGACTACATCAACGGCATCACCATAGGCTCTATCGCCTCTGAAATGGCTGTTTCGCAGGAAATTGACGAGCTTATCGTGCCTGTTATCGCAATGGTGCTTTACGGACTGACAGGCTTTCTGTTGTCGGTGCTTACGATGAAGTCTATCCACTGCCGACATTTTCTTTCGGGCAAGCCTATCCTGCTTATTGAAAAAGGCAAAATATATCCCGAAAACCTTAAGACCGCCAAGCTTGATGTGAACGATCTGCTTTCAAGAGCAAGAACATCAGGCTATTTCGACATCTCAAAGATATACTACGCTATTCTGGAAACCAACGGCACTATCTCTTTCATGGAACGTGCCGCAGAAGCACCTCTCACTCCAAAAGACTTAGGATATGAGAAGCAGGACGAAAAGCTTTGCACCGACCTTATCCTTGACGGCGTTATTATGGAGGACAACCTGAAATACGCAGGCAAGGAGATAAAATGGCTCACCAACGAAATAAGAAAGCAAGGCTGTTCATCACCTGACAAGGTCTTTCTCTGCATAGTTGACGGAAACGACAAGGTGACAGTGTTCCCGAAAACTCAGGAGAGCAACAAGAAGATCTACTTCGACTGAACCTTCTTCAAAAACTCGTGCAGCTCCTCTGCAAGCCTGCTCACAGGCAGACCAACAACGTTATAAAAGTCCCCGTCTATCTTTTCCACAAGAAGTGCTCCAAGCCCTTGTATGCCGTAAGCTCCCGCCTTATCCATAGGCTCGCCGCTTTTCACATAGGCTTTTATCTCCTGGTCGGAAAGCTCTCTGAAAGTCACTGCGGTGGTGGCGGAAAAGCTACTGTAACGACAGCCTCTGCCGATGGTAACGCCTGTTACAACATGATGAGTCTTGCCTGACAGCATTTTTAACATTCTTATGGCATCAGCTTCGTCAACAGGCTTACCGAGAACTTCCCCATCGCATATTACAACAGTGTCACAGCCGATAACAACGCTCAGGTCATAGACCGAAGCGATACATCTGCATTTTATCCCTGAAAGATACTCAGGGGCAAGCTCCGGTGTAACGTCCTCTGGTATTTTTTCGTCACAATCAGAGGGGATAACCCTGAAATTCTCACACATCAATGACAGCAGTTCTTTTCTTCTTGGCGACGCTGAAGCAAGTATAACATCATAATCCATAAGCTCGCTTGAAATATTCACTGACATAAAGATCTTCCTTTACTTCTTTTACTTCTTACTCAAAAAGGCAACGCACTTATTATCCTGCGCTGCCTTAGTTTTTTATTACAACTTCATTCCGCACTCTGAGCAGAACTTAACGCCTGCCGGCTCTTTGTGGCCGCACTGAGAGCAGAATACAAAACTGCTGTTTGCAGGCTCTTGCACCGGAGCTTCTGCTATCACCGGAGCAGGCTGTGGCATTGGTGCAGGCTGAGGTGCTGTTTCAGGCTGTGGGATAGGTGCGGCAGTCTGTGCAACAGCAGGCTCAGGGATAGGAGCGGCTGTCTGAACATTCTGCTGAGCAGGATTGCCATAAACAGGATTAGCCTGTGGCTGAGTATAAGCAGGTGAAACAGGGTGATTATGATAGCCCTGACTGTTTTGTATAACAGGCTGTGCGCCCATTGGAACTGCACCGCCCTGAGCAGGCTGCTGATAAACAGGCTGAGCCATTTCAGGCTGTTTTGTTCCGCAGTTAGGGCAGAACGCCATATTCACTGGTATCTCGTGGCCACAGCCGGAACAAAGTTTCATTCCTCTGATGGTAAGAAGCTGTTCATTAAGATTTTTCAGTTCTTCAAGAGTTGCGTCTATCTGAGCAATAAGGTTTTTCACCTCCGGCTCTTCTATCTTGTCAGCCATTCTGAGCTTGACATATCTGCCTATCTCGGTATACTTATCGTTTATAAAGGCAAGCTTTGCGTCTATCTGTGCCTTTACTGCATTTTCAGGTGTATTCTTAGGTGAAAAAAATCCCATTTTTATTCTCCCTTTCGGTTATAATATTTCTTCTGTATTTTGCTCTGTGGCGGTATTATCCTCAGGCTGAACGTCAAACGAAGTTGTTGTAGTATCAGGTGCTTCTGTAGCAGGAGCGGTGGTAACAGCGCCGTTCTCGGTCGGCTGAGTCTGTGCAGGCTCACTTTCCTTTTTGCTGTCGCCTGAAGCGTTTCCGCCCTCGTCAACTATCTCTGAATCCTTTATCTCCTTATCTATCTCGTCCTGCGACATCTGACCTCTCTTTACAGCTTTGTCATTTACAGCCGACAGACCAAGATAGCAATTCACATAATAGTGAGTAAGTATCTGATCATATGTATAGCCAGCCTCGGCATAATAGCAAGCGCCCCACTGCGACATTCCAACTCCGTGACCCCAGCCATAGGACTTGAAAGTGAACACACCGTCCTTATAGCTTATCTCCATGGCGTTCGATTTCACATCAAAGAGGTTGCAGAGCGTGATACCTGTTATCCTAGCTTCACTGCCATCATAGGTACAGCTTGTATGACCGTCGATAGTCACTCCGCTTATATACTTTCCGCTGAAAGCAGAGTCTATTTTAAACCAGTTCTTCACGTCGTCGGAAAGCTTTATATCAGTTTGGCCCTCGATACGCTCCTTGACCTCGTCTTTTGTATATGTAGTTTCAATGCCCCAGTTAGGATCTTTATCGTCAAACTCGCTCTTTACACGCTTGAGATACGGGTAAGAAACGCCCCATATATCCTCGCTGGTGGTAGAATAACCTGCTGTTGAAGCAGAATAAACTGCATTTATGATATTGCCGTTATACATAACGGTCTGACCCTCAACGGCATTTACACATCCTTCTATCTTTGAAGAATATCCGCTTTTAAGCCCAACCGTAGGTATAGCACCGATAGAATCGTTAAATCTGACCCATGTATAAGCCGCCACGGCCTGCGCCTTTATGGCTTCCTCGCCCCACTCACCGCCTATCTCGCTGTTGACTATCTGACAGAGCAGTTCATGACCATTAAGAGTGACGATATTTCCTGAGATTATATCGTTGACAGTATAATACTCATCAGCGACGCTTCTTGTATCTGTAAAGTTAGCAGGGTCGTTCTTTATATCGTAATACTCGCCCTTATCCTCAGGCATTTCCACAGTAAACTCACTGGCTGAAGCCTTTTTCTTTGTGGTCTTTGCCTGCTTTTTCTGCTGAACATAAGACATATCATACTTATCCACAGAGGACTTTTTGAACTTCACAAAGTCATAGACCTCAGTAGCGGCAGTGGTCTTAACGCTTTGAGCTTCAACGTTTTTGACCTGCACCGCAGGGGCTTTTTCTGCGCCCACGCTTTTATTATCCAGCAGCAGCTCACCGCATATACCAACGGCAGTTATGCTCATTACTGCTGCGCAGACATTTGCACATATCTTTTTTGTCATCAAATTCATCGTCAAGACACTGTCCTTACCTTCAAGCGGTCACACCGCAAAACATTCCCAATGGCAGCAAAATACTCACTGCATACCTAAATAATAGTTTATCAAATACTGAAAAAAAGTCAAGACAAAGCTAAGTTTCGTCCTGACTTTTCAGCATAATATACAATTTTATATCTACAATATCGGCATTTTAGCCAAAAACTTCAAATATTACTTGAAGTATCTCTGACCATCAAGCTCCATGCAGAATGTGAGTGATTCAAACCAAGCCGCTGTGCTTCCGCCGCAATACTGTGGAGCGTAGTAATAAACTGCACCGTTTGAATTATCCTCGCCGTTCAGCGCTCTCTTTGCACAATCAATAGTGTTCTGAGTTGGCTTGTTTCTGCCGCTGTAATAGCCGTTTATTGCAGTGAACTGATTTGGCGCTGTAAGAACGTCGCTTATAGAGCTTCCAAATCTGCCTGTCTTCACTCTGTTGATAATAACATTTGCAACAGCGATCTTGCTCTGCTCTGAGCAGTTTCCTACCTCGCCCTGAAGAACGTAGCAAAGCATATCAAATTCTTCATCTGTATAGCTTATAACAGAACTGTTCGAGCTTGCTGTTGTTGCTTTCTTTGTTTCTGTCTTTTTTGTTTCAGACTTTGTTGTCTTAGCCTTTGTTGTCGTAGTCTTTTTTGTTTCAGACTTCTTAGCTGCTGTTGTAGTTTCGGACTTCGCAGCGGAAGTTGTTGTTACTTCTGCCTTTTTAAGATAGTCCTTCATTACATATCCGCTGTAGTCGCCGTATGTAACCTTATACCAACCGTCGCTTGTTTCAGCCGTAACGATAACTTCCTCGTCTGTTGCAACGATAGCTTCTATCTCTGAGTTCTTGTCAGCCTTTTCTCTGACGTTCACGATCTCAGTTGCGACCATTGTTACGTTATTGACCTTTGTTTCTTTTGCTGCATTTTTAGTAGTTTCTGTCTTTTTTGTTGTAGTGGCTTTGGCGGAAGTTGTTGTCTCAGACTCTGCCTGTGCCATTTTATACTCGCTGATACCCGCTTTTCTCCATGTAACGGTGTTCATTGAAGTATAGGTCTCATCTCTCTCAGTTTCTGCTTCTGTCACAGAAGTGGTCTTAGTGTTGGTTATTGCAGCTTTTGTGTCCTTCTGAGCCTCGTTGTTGCCGCTTGTAAGTGCAAAGATACTTACTGTACCTATCATCAGCACTGCCAGCGCACCGCTGCCCAGCATTGTTCCTACTTTCCTGACCGACGGCTTAGCTGTTCGCTTTATGCTGTCTTCAGTTTTTTTCTGCTTCATTTTAATCACATTACCCTTTCCGACCGTCTGCACGCAAACCGTCTTCACTGCCGTCCGTGAGCTTGACGTCAGCTAAAATTTATTTTACACCGATTTGGTGTAATAAACATCAATAATCCCAGCCGAAATACTTCTTATTGTTTCCGTATACGTTTCTCCAGCATTTAGGGAAATAAATATCCTTATTTGCCTTGTCCTTATAGGAATCTATTATAAGATCCAGGTTATCGTCAGCCGTCATTTTCTTTGCCACGATCACCCACCTGAGTTTTGAAGTTTCGTTCGTACAAGTCGAGAGCGATATATACTTATCGTCTGCTGTACACTCAATATCGTTTGAATACCACGAACGCTTTCTCACTTCTGAGATCCAATCGTCAAACTTATAGTCAGCGTCGTCAAAATATCTGGTAGTCCAGTATTTGAAGAGCTTTCCGTCGTCCTGATTTTCAAGTATTCCCGTCACGAACGCACCCACGATAACATACTTACAGTTGCTGTCATAGATAGTATTGAACTCGATAACAGGATATTTCTTAAGAAAATCAACGCCCTTTTTATACTCAGTAAGGTGAGTAAAGGAAGTTCCCACATATCCCATGTTATGACCATATATCGTGATATTGTCAGACTGCCCGTCCTTATTTATGGTAGACCAAGCGTCTGCATAAATGCTTCCCGATTCGTAATACTGCTTGTCTATATTCTTGTAAAGATAATATTCATTATCCTTGCCTTTAAGAACAGGGAAGTTTATATATTCATCACCTGCGGAATTTTTAAAGCCGGGGATCTTTATCCAGCCTACGACGTCCTTGTTCCTTTTCAGAAGCTTCTTAGCCCAACCCTGAACTTCTCTGTCCTTCGTTGAAGCCTCAGGGTCAGAAACGTCAATATCGTCTGAGCCGTTATTCTTGCTCAGGTCAACGTCATCGCCAAAGTCAGGCTCGTAATTTACGATCTCCTGAATATAGCTCTGATCCTGCTCATCGGCTTTCAGAAAATCAGAAAGCTCATTAAGAGAAACACAGAAAAGCACAATAGAGAACATGAACACTATCTTTCTGAACACTTCTCCTGCTCCGTCGCCCTTCCACGGGATAAAATATCTTACTACTCTTACAAAAAAGTTTGTATCGTCCTTTTCGGACAGATTCATTGTTTCATTAGCCATTGACATTTATTTCAAGCCTCCGCTTTTTGTTCATACAGCTCAAGCACCATTCTCAGTGCTGTTTCTGTTGTAAGCATACGGATCTTTCTTCTGTCCAAATTCTCATATTCTTTATAAAGCTCAAGCCGTCTGACTATTTCCTTCTGACGACTTCTCACTGAAACATACACAGTTCCCACAGGCTTTTCCTGAGAGCCGCCGCTTGGTCCTGCTATACCGGTAACAGCCACTGCACAATCTGCACCGAAAAGCTTCAGCGCACCCTTGCTCATCTCACTGGCTGTCTGCTCAGAATAAACAGTATACTGCTCCAGCGTTTCCTTTTTCACGTTCAGAAGCTTCATCTTTATTTCCTCCGTATAGGTGCAAGCACCGCCGAGGAACATTTCCGACGCTCCCGAAACGGAAGTGATCGTCTGGCTTATCATTCCGCCTGTACAGCTTTCCGCAGTACACAGCTTCCGACCGCTCTTTATCATATATTTTACTACACTTTTTGTAACTATGTCAATACTATCTGTAACCACTTTGTCACCTTCAGCAAATTTCATAGTAATAATCACCCCTTTTAGTTATATATTGCACATAAAAAATCGGCTCTTTTTGTCCATTTTGTTAATTCGACGATTTTCAGAAATCAATGTAAATAGCAAATTCTGCAAGCAAATGTTACACTTTTGTTACCAAATTACTGATTTTCCATTATTAGCAAGCCCGTTCAACACCCTTTTGGACGCAAAGAAAAGCCCTGAAAATTCGGGGCTTTTCGGAATTTTTCACCATGGAAAGGCACAATATTCGGGTACAAAAAAGCGTACAATTAAGCTACAAGCTGTTACAGTTTTAACCCGTTTGTAACCTTTTCACAGACACCATGCAACGGGTGTACGCCATGAAAATACGCTATGCGTTTCTGATAAGATAAGGCTTTGTTCCCTCGATAGCTTTCTGGATATAAGGCTCCCAATCGAAAGCGTTCTGAGCGGCTTCAACGTCTGCAAGGTTAGGTCTTGTCTTAGGGTGCTTTGGCGTGAAAACTGTACAGCAATCCTCATAAGGGAGGATAGAGGTATCAAAAGTATCTATCTTTCTTGCTATCTCCACTATCTCAGATTTGTCCATACCAACGCATGGTCTGAATACAGGCATACGGCAAGCGGCGTCTGTGCAGACCATTGCATACATAGTCTGGCTCGCTACCTGACCAAGGCTCTCACCTGTGACAAGGGCTTGTATATCCTCTTTCTCGCATATCCTCTGAGCTATCTCCATCATAAGTCTTCTCATCAGGATAGTGAAAAGCTCCTCAGGGCAATTATCTCTCAGAAGCTCCTGGATCTCTGTAAAAGGCACGCAGAAGAAGTTGATATCACCGCAGTAAGCAGTGATTATCTTGGCAAGCTTTTCGACTTTCATCTTCGCTCTGTCGGAAGTATACGGTGGAGCTTCAAAGTGGATAGCGGATATTATCGCACCACGCTTTGCCATCATATAGCCTGCAACAGGCGAATCTATACCGCCTGAGAGAAGAAGCATTGCCTTTCCGCTTGAGCCGACAGGTATTCCGCCAGCGCCCTCGATAGAGCCTGCGTGAACATAGGCGTTGGTTTCTCTTATCTCCACTGTTACTACAACGTCAGGATCGTGAACGTCGACTTTAAGGTGTGGAAATCTTTCAAGTATCTTTCCGCCCATTTCTATACATATCTCAGGGGACTTGAATGGGAACTTCTTATCTGAACGCTTTGCGTCGACCTTGAAAGTTCTCGCAGTTTCCATTTCGTCCTCGATATAGTCAAGTGACTTTGTGAGTATCTCGTCCATATCCTTTTCCAAAACACAGCAGCGACAGAGCTTAACGATACCGAAAATTTTCGACAGCTTTTCCACTGCCATGTCAACATCGCTGTCATCATTAAGCGGCTCAACATACAAAGTAGATTGTGCTTTTGATACGCTGAACTGTCCGCAGCTTTTAAGTCTTCTTTTTACGCTCTTTGTCATCATGCTCTCGAAGCTTGATTTGTTAAGACCTTTCAGAGCTATCTCACCATATTTGCAGAGAATGATTTCTTTCATAAATTTTATCCTTTCTTTACGAAAACTGCACAAAAAAGTCCTCGTCAAAAACCTGTCAAAAGCGACCTTTTTCGCCGTTCCCCTTTATAAATAGTACAAAACATTTGTTTGCGTGTTTTACCTTACCTTGCACAGGTCATTCTGCGCAGACTTTATGCCCTCCATAAGAGCGTCTATATCCGCCTTTGTGGTGTCGATGCTAAAGCTTATCCTGATAGTGGAGTCAAGGCTCTGCTCGGGATATCTGAACTCTTTTAGCACAGAGCTTTTCTTGCCCTTTGAGCAGGCTGAGCCGCTTGAAACATATATCTCACGCTTTTCAAGATAGTGGAGAAGCACTTCGGACTTTAACCCATTGACCGCAATGCTTGTGACATAAGGCGAACCGCCTTTTCGTGAATTTACGAAAACATCGCCGTTTTCGTTACACTTTTCTATGAGATATGACTGCACCTGTGCGGCTTTTTCAAAGTTTTCCGAAACGTTTGGAGCAAGCTTTTTCACCGCCGCACCGAAACCGCATATGAGCGGCACTGACTCAGTACCCGAACGAAAACCTTTTTCCTGTCCTCCCCCAAGCATAAAAGGCGGTATATGAACACCCTTTTTCACATACAGCGCACCGATGCCCTTTGGAGCGTATATTTTATGACCGCTGAGGGATATCATATCGGCATTCAGCTTTTTGGCTTTTACAGGAATTTTCATAAAGCCCTGAACGCAGTCGCAATGAGTAATCACCTGGGGATACTTTTTCTTTATCATAGAAAAAGCCTTTTCCACAGGGAGTATGTAGCCGTTTTCGTTGTTCACAAGCATACAGCTAACAAGGAAAGTGTCCTCGTTCACAGCGGCAAAAATATCACGGGCGTTTATCTCGCCGTTCTCGTCAGGTGATATCCTTATGACCTCACAGCCCATATCTTCAAGCTCCTGGGCAGGATTTTTCACAGCAGGGTGTTCAACAGAGGATATGACAACACGCTTTTTACGTTTTCCGTGAGCCTTGTAAGCCCCGAAAATAGCGGTATTGTTGCTTTCAGTAGCGCCTGAAGTGAAATAGACCTCATCGGGGGTAACACCGAGAGCGTCGGCAATGATCTCACGAGCGTCAGAAACAAGAAGCTCAGCGTCAAGACCGGCTCTGTGCAGAGAAGAGGGGTTTCCGAAGACCTCCAAGCCTTTCATTACAGCCGCTTTAGCTTCATCACAGGGTTTTGTGGTGGCGGCATTATCAAGATATATCAATTATCACAAGTCCTTTCATGTTTTATCGCAATTATTCTTATTATAACATATAATTGTGAATAATGCAAATAGCGGAGCGGTGTTAAGTGAGAAGTGAGGAATGACACAGCCGAACAGAGAAAAAAGCCAATGCAAAGCAGAGAAAACACCGAGCGAAGCGATTTTGCGACAGTAGAACTTGAAGCCAAAATGTAGGGGACGGCGCCCCCGACGTCCCGTTTCGGGGAAGTTCCAAGGTATGGATTTTTTACAAAGTTGAGTGGGTGAACGAAACGGGCGAACTACCGAGGTTTGTAAGGTTATCAAGGTTTGCGTGATAACCAATTCGCCAAAACCCCAAGTTCACATACAAATGCGGCACGACATTTTCAGCCGCACCGCACAGAACACTATTTATCACAGTTACAATTACTTCCCCATGAAGCCATCGAAAGCCTGATATAATATCCCTGCGCTTCTCCGCAAACAGGACACCTCTCAGGGGCTTGTGTGCCCTCCACGATATAACCGCAGTTCAAGCATACCCACGTTTCAGACTGGGAGGAAGAGAACAGCTTTCCCTCTTTCATAAGCTTGCCAAAAGCCGCAAAACGCTTGCCGTGAACATTCTCTATCTTGGCGATATTCGTAAAGTCCTGCGCTATCCTGCCATAGCCCTCTTGCCTTGCGACCTCAGCAAACGCAGGGTAAACGTCGTTTGATTCCTGATGCTCGTTGTGGTCTGCCATACCAAGCAAGGTACACATATCCTCCGAAATATCCACAGGATAACCGCCGTCAACAAACACGCTCTCCCCTGACAGCTCTTTGAGATGCTCGTAGAATATCTTTGCGTGAACTTTCTCCTGATCGGCTGTGAACTTGAACAGGTCGGCAAGCACATAAAACTTCTGCTGTCTTGCCTTTTCTTCCGCCATTGTGTAGCGGTTTCTTGCCTGACTTTCCCCTGCAAAGGCTCTCATAAGGTTATCCTTTGTCTTTGAATTTCTGAAATCTGACATTTTTTTATCCTCCTACTTTATACAGTCAGTGTTCCTGACTTGCTTTCCACAAGAATGAGTATCTGCTCCTCCTCAGCGGTCTGTGCGTTTATATATACAAGCACGTTCCTGCCGTTTTCTGCCCTGCACCTGAACTCATAACACAGCTTCTCCTCCAAACCGTCGGTAGGGATAAGTGCAAGCCTGCCGGATACTATTTCAAGGCGCGGGGACACGCTCTCTTTCGCTCGGCTTTGGGATATATCCGCTTCGGGGATATCTCTGTCATAGTGGTTCACCAAAAAGCCCTTTGCGTCAAAGCCTAATATCTCACCGTCGTCCATTGCTACTGATACCTTTATAAGGTCGGTGTAACAGCACACGTCAAGGTCGTTGTAGGCGAAATTTACTGTGAGAACGTTGTCGATATTCTCATAGTAGGTGGTTTTCATGGACAGTATGCCGAGGTCATCGAGAAAATCCTCCGCTGCCTTTACTCCCTGCTCGTTTGTAAGCTCTGTGCTTTCGCTGATACGGCTTTTGAGAAAATATGAGATATATCCACCCTGCTTTGTCACCTCGCAAGCCACCGTCTTATCCTCGTTTGAAAATCTCCAGCATGGCATTTTGCCCTCTACCTCTGAGATATCTGTGAACACTGTGGAGTTCATGTTAAGCCCCAGGGAACAGCGTTCAAGGGCTTTGGTCTGTGAAACGTTCTCTGCTTCAGATGTCATGCGTGGGGTACGCTCCATGATATTGTCTGAGAATGGGCCGTCATAAATAAGGCTTGGATAGCTTTCAAAGCTCCCCTCAAAGTCTGAGAAGCCCTCTGTCACTGTGGGCGGGTCGCTCTGCCGTGAACCTGTTTTGGTGAGGGCTATCTCACCGCTGTTCACTGAGCTTTCAAGCTCCCACATATCCTCGGAAAGTTCTTTGGAAAAGTCATAGAGCGAGGATATGTTCTCATACTCCTCGTCTGTTATCTCCTCGCCGTTCATGAGCCTCTCGCTCACTGCCATGGAGTAGTTTCCTACCTGTGAGAGAAATTTGTAGGTGTTTTCAAGCTGCAGCTCTTCTATGGGAAGCTGTGACAGAGCTGCCTTTGCCGAGGACGCTTCTCTGTAAAGCTTCACCGCAAGTGATTGGTGCATTTTTCCTGAGCCTGCATAAAGTTCCTTTTCAAGAGTGTCGCTCACGTTATCTACTGCGTCGCACAGGTCGCCCATGGCTCTTGAATAGGTGTAGCTCACACTACGCAACGCCCTTTTTTCACTGCTCATAAGCTGTATATTTCTCACCGCAAGCACACCCACGACAGCCACTGTGAAAGACACTATCCTAACTGCGTTTCGCTTTGATATATCCATTTTTTATGCTCTCCTTTTCTTTTTTCTCCATTATTATGCCAGCTAAAATGCTGATTATTCTCATTAACTGTGCCTTGCAGTGCCATTTCAGGCATATCATGATACACAAAATTTCTTTCCTAATCTTGTGTATCATGAACATCTTTATTTACTTATTATTACATAAATCTCAAAATAAGCGTAATGATTTAACTTTAAAATTACTGAATTGTATTTATTTGTATAAAAGCAAATTTGACAACGTGCTGAAAAAGGGCTATAATAAAGGGTGTGTAAAAATTATTGTGTAAAATGGCAGGAAAAATGTTAACTCTGCCTACAATTCTACGGGAGGAAATTATGAAATTTATTCCAAAGCTGACTGGTGTGGTTTTGTCAGCGGCAATAATGGCTCAGTCTGTTCCATTCGTGTATGCGGCAGAGAAAAGCATTGCGTCAAGTGAGCTTTCAAATGATATCCAGGTATCAAAGCCTGAATATGCAGCAGGCAATATGGAGGCTGATGGTCTTTTAGAGCCTGTCACTGAGGACGACCCTGAGTATCATAAATATCTTGAAAACAACGACCCATATGGCATTATGACAATGTCTGCTCTGTGGGGGGCTGACAGCCTTACTCATCAAAACAGATTCAGCGGTGTTTCAAAGGTCTATGGCATTGACGTTTCCTATTATCAGGGCAACATAGATTGGAAAAAGGTCAAAAACAGCGGTGTGGAATTTGTTATCATAAGAGTAGGCTACCGTGGCTATGGCAGTGCAGGAACGCTTGTGGAAGACCCTAAGTTCAAGACCTATCTTGACGGAGCTACCAAGGCAGGGCTTAAAGTTGGTGTATACTTCTACACGCAGGCGATAACCACAGCCGAGGCTCAGGCAGAGGCTAAGTTCGTTCTTGACAGGATAAAGGGATATTCTCTGCAAATGCCTGTTTATTACGATATCGAGTCTGTTGACTATGACACTGGCAGACTTGACAGCGCAGGGCTTTCCAAGGCTCAAAAGACCGCTCTTTGCACAGCTTTTTGCGACACTATCATAAAGTCTGGCTACAGCGCAGGTGTTTATGCAAACTACACATGGCTAAACTACTACATTGATGGAGCAGGGCTTGGCAGAAAATATCCTATATGGCTGGCTCACTACACAAGCAACACCAATTATGACCAACGCATGGATATGTGGCAATATTCAGGAAGCGGTACTGTTTCAGGCATTTCAGCCTACACTGACGTGAATGTATGGTATTCGGGCAAGCTTCCACTTTATGTGTCAGACCTTATCTCAGTGAAAAACACCTCCACCTCCAACACATTTGCCTGGAACGGCGCTCCTGACGCAACAGGATATGAGGTATATCAGGGAACAAGCCCTAGCGACCCTAACAAGAAAAAAATAGGGGATACAAAGAATACATATTTTACAAACTCCAACAAGTCCACAGGCACTATGTACAAATACATGGTGAGAGCCTACAGTGACGCTTCTGGCAAGCGTGTTTACGGCGATTACTCTGATGTTTTCACCACCTGCACGCTTCCCGCGAACATCTCAAAGATATCCGCTTCTGCAAGAGGAACTTCAGTCACCATTAGCTGGGACAAGGTTTCAAAGGCGACCGACTACATCGTGGAGCATTATGTGAACGGTGCATGGAAGCAGGTCGGCACAACTTCAAGCCTTTCATACAAGGTGAATGGTATCACACAGAACGGCGTTAATAAGTTCAGGGTAAAGGCGAGAAGAAATTACAGTGGCGTATACTACAATGGAGGCTACACATATGTAAACGCTGAGGTCACTGACATACCAAGTACAGTAACAGGCATAAGAAGCACTTCAAACACTTCTACATCAAACACCATAACATGGAACGCTTCCACAAAAGCGGAGGGCTATGAGATCTATCAGTGGATAGGTACTACCGACAGCTACAAGCTCATAGGCACGACCACGTCCACAAAGTTCACAAACTCAAAGAAAAGCTCAGGCACTATGTACAGATACAAGGTAAGGGCATTCAACAATATTGACGGACAGCGTATCGAGGGTGCATATTCCTCTGAGCTTACCACCTGCACTCTTCCTGCAAACGTATCATTCTCCCTTTGCTCCACTGACGTTGATTCCATAACACTCAACTGGAACAAGGTATCAAAGGCTACAGGCTATCAGGTAGAGATGTACACAAACGGAACATGGAAAACGCTCTCCACCCTTTCGGGAACGAGCTACACTGCAAGCGGTCTTTCACAGAACACAGCTTATCGTTTCAGAGTGAGAGCAATAAGAAATTATAACTACATAAACTACTACGGTGGCTACACTGAAAAGGACATCACCATTCATCCTGCAAACACACCAAAGGGGCTTTCCTCATCAGTGAACACATCAAGTTCCAACACTATCACATGGAAAAGCATGAATGGGGTATCTGGCTACAGCGTTTATCAGTGGATAGGCACTACCGACAGCTACAGGAAACTTGGCGACAACGCTTATCCATACTACACCAACTCAGGCAAGTCATCAGGCACTATGTACACATACAGAGTAAAGGCATATTATGTAAGCGACAATGTTATGCAATACAGCAAGCCTGCACAGGTGGTCACCTGCACACTTCCTGCAAACGTCACTGTCAAAACGGCAAAGCGTTCGGGAAGCAAAATCTCACTTGCATGGAACAAGGTATCAAAAGCCACAGGATATGAGATATATGTTAAGTCAGGACGCAGTTGGAAGAAGCTCGCCACAACATCAGGCAAAAGCTACACTGCCAAAAATATGTCAGGCACTAAAACATTCAAAATAAGGGCATACAGAAAATACAATGGTGTGAACTATTATGGTGCTTATACTGAAAAGACGGTTAAATAGTCACTCGCCGTGACGGGCATTTTACGCCATACATTGTGATATGATACAAATTTGCACCGCTGAATAAAAATGAGGGGCGACCTTGGGTCGTCCCTTTTTTGCACAATTTTCAATATCCGCACAACATTATTGTAGGGGCTGGCGCCCTCGACAGCCCGCTCGAAGCGACAAGATTTGAATTATCCGGAATTTGTGCAGAGCAACATTGTGCGGATAACATAAATAAGATTGCAGACGAAATGTCAAGGGGACGTGACGGGCATTTTACGCCATACATTGCAGCATGAGATACACTTGCACCGCTCTTTAAAATGTGTAATTATAACCTGCAATTATCATATCACTATCCAAGCTTACATACAATACATTCCGCATTTATTTTACAATATTTTGACACTATACAGGCACAAAATAGCCGTCGATATGCTCATTGTCAAGCCCCTCGCCAATGACGATAAACACCGCCTGACCTCGCTCTATAGGCTTAACAGTGATGTTCTTGTGGGTGGCGTTAAGCTCAAGCCACTTGCCCTCAGCGTTTTGCATAAAGCCTTTTACGCGGAATATCCTTCCGCACTTGCTGTCGCTCATAAGCCTGCTCACAGCATCTTCCATAGCAATATCGGGAAGCTTCATATTCATAAAATACAAAGAGGTATAAGCTTTATCTTGGTCGAACCACAGCTTTTCGTGGGAATCAGGCTCATAGCCACTGTTGGCTATCATTTCCATATCCTCGTCTGTAAGCTCCGACCAATCTTTCATTATTATCTCAGGCTTTGTCATCCTGTGGCAATGGAACTTTTTCTGCACGGCTTCAAGGTGTTTTAGAGTATCCTCAAGCTCCTGCTTTGTGGCTTCCTGACATCTGCTCATGAGAACTATGCCTGCTTCCGAAAGCTGAGAAGCAAGAAGATAATCAGAAGCTTCCGACAAGTTGGTATCAAGGCAGGCATCTGCAATAGTTATTACGCTTCCTATCTCGTACCAATTATCAAGAGGTTCTTCTCTGAGCACGTCAAAGAACTCGTCAGCTTCATAGATACCTGACGGCTCCACAATGACCCTGTCAAGACCACGCATACCCATAGCGATAAGCTTGGTCTTAAAACGCCGTCTATGGCAATCCTTATCAGCCGCCGAGACCATTTCAAGGTCGCAATTCTCGTCCAAAAGCTCCTGCAAAAGAAGCATATCCACATTCACTGCACCGAAATCATTCTCCAACACGCCAATTTTACAGCCCTTATCCAAAAGATAACGGGCATATTTTTTTATAAAAGTGGTCTTCCCTGCTCCAAGAAACCCCGTCACAAGGTCTACCTTTGTTTTCTTTTTCTCTGTGTTCATAGTTAATGCCTCCTAATGGTCATATTATATCACATTGGCAAGGCTTTGGCAATGACAGAAATAAAAAAAACGCCTTACACTAAGTAAAGCGTGTTTTGTACAGGGACTCGCCCTACATTACAAAGTTGGCAGCAAAGTTTGGCAACAAAAAAACGCACCCTGCAAGCCCGCAAAGTGCGTAAATACGCTGGTGCGCCAGAAGGGACTCGAACCCCCGACCTACTGGTTCGTAGCCAGTCACTCTATCCAAAACTAAAAAACGTAAAAATCACAATATTAAATTTTCTTCCAGTTAAACAAAATATCATGAAAATTGCTGCTAAAACTTCTTTGGCAGCTTTTTTGATGATATTTACACATATCATCAAGCATAGACAGGGTAGCTCCCTGAGCGGCAGGACGTTCTCCCCTGCCGCTTTTTCTGTGCTTAATACGGAGAACTTAAACATTTTCAGAAAGGGTGTTTTTAATGGAGAACACAAAAACAAAGATCGTATCCGTGGCAAATCAGAAAGGCGGAGTTGCCAAAACAACATCGGCATTCAATATTGCCGCTATTCTTGCACAGCGAGAGAAAAGAGTCCTTATGATAGACCTTGACCCTCAGAGCAGCTTGTCAGTATCGTGCATGAAGTACGAATATGACCCTGACGATATTACTATCACTGAGCTTATGTCATCTATCATAAATAAGAAAACCATTGAATTCAAGCAGGCTGTACACCACAACGAGCCGAACAACATTGACTATATTCCTGCGACTATAACACTTTCAGGAATTGAAGTTGACCTGTGTAGAACACGCTGCTGCGAAATGGTGCTGAAGCGTGTCATTAGTAATTACATCGGCTGCTATGACTACATCATCATAGATTGCCCTCCGTCATTGAGCAACTTGCTCTACAATGCGCTTTCCGCCGCAGATATGGTCTTGATACCTGTGCTTGCTCAGGAAATGGCATTGAGCGGAATACCGCTTCTTCTTGACAGCATTGACGATATCCATGAGTATGCTAACCCTGACCTTGAAATACTCGGAGTATTCGCAACATGGACAGAGAAAAACAACACAATGTCAGCTGAAGTAATTGAGTCAATAAAAGCCGCATTCAATGATAAATACCTTGGCAGCATAAGCAAGTCAAAAGCAGCTCAGGACAGCAGCCGTGAGGGCATCGCTCTTTGTAATTATAAAATCAGCAGCACAAATAAATACAAGAATATGCTCGCAGACGAGTATCGTGTTATAGCTGACAAAATAGAGTGTGTCACGGTGACACACTAAGGAGGTTTCAATATGATAGATATAAAACGCTCCGCAAATCGTCCAAGAGCTAACTTCTCAAATAACTTTGAGGAGCTTCTCATGGATAAGCAAAAGGTGGTTTCACTGCCTATGTCAAAAATTGAGCCATTCAGCTTTAATGGTGATCCACAGCCCTTTGCAATAGATGAAAATGAGATATCTGCACTTGCCGACTCTATTTCAAAGTGTGGAATTATCACACCGATAATCGTTCGTAGCATTAGTAGCAACAGCTATCAGATACTCAGCGGTCATAAAAGATACGCTGCTTGCAAAAAGCTTATGCACCTTGACATTGACGCCGTTGTTATCGAAGTCACTGATGATAACGTGGCTTTCGATATAGTCTGCCAGGCAAACATTCAGCGAAAAGAGCCACGTCCAAGTGAGCTTTCAAAAATGTTCAATACATACTTAAGTCTGAGGAAAAACGTTTCAGCAGACCTGACAGTAAATGAGATAAGCAATATGTTCGGTATATCCAGAAAAACCATTTACCGCTATGCAAATATCTCAAATCTTGATAATGGGTTAGCAGAGCTTATAGACAGCAAATCTATTCAGATAAAGTTCATTGAGCCGCTTGCAAAGCTCAGTCCTGAGCAGCAGAAAGCCATAGCAGACTATTACAATTATGACGAACGGCTCAGTTCAAAAGAGCTGACGTTGGTCATAGAGCAAATGACAGACAGTGGAAGCAGTGATATCTATGATATCATGAAAGCTATAAGGAATCTGTCTGAAAAGAAAAAAGAGCCATACAAGAACAGCTTATACAATGAGATGTATATCAAAAAGCCGTTATGTATGCAGAACATGACCGAAAGTGAGCTTGACAAGATAGTGTATGAGCTGCTTGATAAATATCTTGAAAATTAAGAGTACAAAAAAAGTTACCACAAACGAAAAATAATATGATATAATCATAGCACAGGAGGAAAAGTAATGAACATGACGTTCAAAATAGATATAGATCGTAAAAAAATAGAGGCGATACGCTGCTATCTCCCAGACGGCAACGTTGAGCAACTTCTGCACGAGGAGATAACAAAGGCGGCTAACTCTGCAGTTGACAAGCTTTACAACAGGAATGTTCCTAAGAAAGTGCAGGAGTTTCTCAGAAAGACTTCGGAGCAGAAGGCTGTCAAAAAAAAGAAAGAAGATATGCCAGATGAATAACGGAGTTTTGAAAACCTACGATAGCAAAAACCAGACGGCACTCTATCAGGCTAAAGACAACCGGCTATACGAGATCATATCTATCGATACCGACTGTGCTGTAATGGCTGCGGCATCCGATGATACATTTGCAGTCGCTGCAAAGCCGTTTCTCGATGAGATCAACAATGTGATCGATTTTTCAAGCATTGAATATTTCCCTCACAAAATTCAAGCAGAGAGCTACAGCAAAATACTTCATCAGTGCTATGCCGAACCGAAAGCTCAAGAACAACAGCGTGTCACGGTGACACACTCAGATAACATCACTCAAAAACATAAAAGTTTGTAATTGAAAGAGGAGGACCATTATGAACGAAAACAGGAAATTTAACGAAGATTTTGAAATCGAGCAGGCAGGACCAGAAGATGTTGGCTGCGATCTTTTTGAGTATGAGCTTACTCCAGAGGGTACATACGTCCCGAAGATAGCATACACAAGTGACCCCGAAGAAGAAAAGCTGCTTAAGAAGCCGATACGCAAATGGGGCAAAGCTTGGATGAAGTGGATGAAAGCCAACTGCGACTGGCTGATAGAAGTTCTTATTATGGAATGCCGTTGGCAGATCATTCCCAGAGAGGTCGATATAGAGGCTGAGGAAAGATTTGACGAGCTTGATGAGATCTACAGGAAAACGCACCCACGTCCGACTGAGTTCAATGAACTACGCAGGTGGGAGAAAGAAAGACTTATGACTATTGAAAATCAGGTCATGGAGGAGATCGTATACAAGCGCAGAGAATAAAAAATTTCTCCAGTGTGTCACCGTGACACAAAAGTATATAAAAAAGATATCCACTTTATTGACATTGGCTCAAAAATCTGATAAAATAAAGGTGAAAAGAGAATGATAATAACTGATGAAAAGCTAAAAGGGTCCATTGAGGATAAAATGGCTATCGCTGACAGCTTTAACCTTATGGACGATGACTTCTTTGCCGTAGTAATGCGTGACAAAGCTGCGTGTTCATATACACTGAGCAGACTTCTTGATAAAAAGCTCAATGTCATTAAAGTTGATACGCAATATGCCATAAGAAATTACAACGGACATTCGGTAGTGCTTGACGCACTTGCCGAGGACGAGGAGCATAAGCTATATAACATAGAAGTTCAGGTCAAAAACAAAGATTATCACCCAAAAAGGGTAAGATACTATCAGGCAAGTCTTGATACTCTGTTTCTTGAGAAAAATCAGAATTACAAAGAACTGCCTGAGTTGTATCTGATATTTATTTCGGCTACTGACTGGCTGAAAGGCGGCAAGTGTAAATACACGGTTCGCCGAATGGTCGATGAAACGCAGCAGGAAATTGACAACGGCGTACACGAATATTACTTTAATGCAGCAGTTGATGACGGCAGCTCTCTTGCCAAGCTGCTGCAATATCTAAAGAACAGCAGTGCTGACAACAGCTCGTTCGGAGAGCTGTCAAAGGCAGTATACAACCACAAAAGAACAGCGAAAGGAGCGGATAGTATGTGTGAGGCTGTTGAAAACTATGGATATAGGAAAGAGGCTGAGGGCAGAGCCTACGAAATAATCGCTCTTATGTTGGAAACTGGAGCAGACGATGAAGCGATAATTGCAAGGTTGATGTCACGGCTTGAAGTTTCCAAAGAAAGAGCTATAGAATACTATAACGCTTACAAGAAGCAAGAGGGTAAAGCTGAAAAGTAATTTTGTCCGTGGACAAAGCAGAACAGAATATGATTATAAGGACACTTGAATTTCAGGTGTCCTTTTTTGTTGACAAATGTCACTTTAAATGATAAAATGGGAGAATGAGGAATGATTTGGTATACTATATTTATAATCATATTTCTGTTTGGAATATTGTACATTTCAAATAACAAGAAGAACAGCAGCGAATTAGTAACATCTATTATTGATAAGTTTTGCTTACTAGCATTATATGTTATATCAACAAAACTTACTAAGCGGCTTATTCCCCAACTGACGGTTACCTTATTAATGGATATATATATTGTTCTGAGGGAAAAATACTGCAGTCCTTTATCTAAGACACAGAAAATAATTTTATTGAGTATAACCAATTTTCTTTTAATTTTTCTATGTTGGAAGTGGATTTATGAACTTACTTAAAACTACATTCGAATACAAACGTAAGGACACTTGAATTTAAGGTGTCCTTTTTTGTTGACAATATAAGACGATGATGATAAAATAAAAGGGTGAGCAATATTGAATTACTACGCAGAACTTCTTAATGAGTGCAATGCCTGCATATGTTCGGGTGTTCTGTCTGAACAAAAAAAGTTTTGTCACAAACTTATGGCTCTTGATCAACAATATCTCACCACTGTTCAGCGTGAATACCTTATCATGAAAATTGATAACTGTATAAGTAGTTATTACAACAGCTTGTCAAATGGTCGATTTTATTCATCTCGAAACAACAACGAACGTACTGATATAGCCGTATTAAATCGTACAGCAATGTATCTTGGGCATATGGTGAACAACACAAATAAAGGTTTGCTGCTTAAAGCTCTGTTCAAAACTTTGAGTCATAATAAATCAAAGTATGAGCCTTACGAATATGACAGACTTCTTGCAGAAATCGTTATTTCTGCATTTAAGATGTAGGTAAATACAAACTTAAGGACACTTGAAATCTCAGGTGTCCTTTTTTTATAAAAAGGAGTAATTAGACCATGGAAAAAATATTTTACATTTCACTGGGTGCAAGTCTTTGTATAACAGGAATTTGAGGAATAATCAGAGAATTTATTCCTGAGAAATACAGACTTTTCTAGAAAGGCAGGAAAGAAAAATGATTTTTCAAGATAAAGAACACGAGAAAATGTTCAATAAGTTGTGCAAGGAAATGCCATATCTCGATAACTTTCATATGTCACTTGCTTACCTCCTCACATTGGACACTGTTTTGCGTGACCATATTGGCGCACTATATGACGTAAAAAAAGATGTTATTATTTTCGAGGGGTTGAACAAGCCTTTTCAGACAAGCACAAGCAGTAAAACAACACGTTTGGCATTCAACCTTTGGAACGGTTCAGTGTATGACTCCGATCCCCCTGAAACGTATATCGACAAAAATGGAGAGAAAGCATATATACCAAGCAAGTATTATGCGCCCAACAATATCTTTAACTGCAACTATACGCCGTACTACTTCGAAGCAATCAAAATCAGGTACGAGATTTTCATGTAAGTAATGAAAAGGAGGTAATGGTATGAAAGCCAAGAACTATTGTCCTGAATTTGAAGAATACAAAACCATACGTCAGTGGGCGCTCTTAGGACAGCTGCCGAAAAAGGACGCTAAAGGCGTTGAACTTTGGGCAAATAAGAATTGCCAAGCTTCATATGTGTACTACAGCCCTGATGAGGTAGATCCTGCAACAGAAAAAGAGTTGCAGGATTTTTTTCAGCCTGAGAGGGACAGAAAAAATAAGCTGGCAAGGCTTAACCGCAAGTGGCATAAAGAAGCCGAGGAAAAGAAACGCCAAGAGGAACAGAAGAAGATATTTGATGAAGCGGTTGAAGCTGCCTTATTGCCTTATCGAGATTTGATATGGAAATTAACCGAGAAAACAAAAGAGCTTTATCCGAAAAAAGAGTATCCTAAATCAATAGTGATAGATACAGAAACCACAGGACTTGACCCTTTTCGTGATGAGCTATTGCAGGTATCTATCATTGACGAGGAGGGAAACGTTCTTTTTGACAGCTACTTCAAGCCACTCAGGCACAAAGAATGGTCAAAAGCAGAAAGCGTTAATCATATCTCGCCTAAAATGGTAGCTGACGCACCATATATAAACGAGAAAGCCGCTGAACTATATGCGATATTATCGCAGGCACATTGGATAATCGGCTATAACGTTGATTTTGATTTGAGATTTCTCATGGGAAGCGATATCATAACAGATGAGGAGTACAATGCATTTCGTACTGAAGATGTGATGATACAATTTGCTGAAATTTACGGTGAATACAGTGTGTATCATGAGGATTATAAATGGCAGAAACTCACAACAGCAGCGGCGTACTATGATTATGATTGGAACGTGAAAGGAATTGAAGCACATAATAGCCTTGCGGATTGTTTTGCAACATTGTTTGTTTATCATAAAATACTCAGTGGAGAATAGCAGATAATTGACACATGATGAATAATATGGTAGAATGGAGTGTGTACGATGTTACTCAATACATCTCAGTTAAAAGAGCTGTATAACAGATATGACAAGAAAAATAGTTCACTCATATCGATACCATTCTCAGCAATATCTGATGAGCCGTTAAAATTTTATAAATGGTATGCAGCTCTATTTCAAATCGAACTAAACTTCAAAGCGTTTGCTGACGTTGACAGCAAACAGATCATAATATATAAAGGAACGAAAATGAAATACTATGCTACCATTTTAATACCCTACGAAAATCGAGAAGCCTACATTGATGCAGTGAATGAAATAAACCAAATCGTATCTTCCAATGGCTGTATCATTTTATTTGTATGTAATATTCCATATAACCTTGTTTCTTATCTTTCAATTGAAGCGAAACAAAATGAGGGACAGCTTATTGAAAACATTATCAAGAAATATGATTTGAGAAAAGAGTCATCGTTGGGGATTCACGAACTGTTCATGAAATTTTGCAACAGAAAATTCAATATGGCGAATATTCCACCTAGTTGCAGCAAAGCAGATATAACGCAAATATTCAGTGACGCTTATTTCTTCTGTTCAAAATCCGATCTCACCAAGAAGGGATACAACTTTAATACTCATATTAGGAGGAAAAAAGTATTTATATCATACTGCCACGCTAACAAGGAATTGGTCTATGAAATAACAGAAGCCCTTGAATACAGCGGCATTGATCTTTGGATAGACAAAAAAGACATAAGCGTAGGTTCTCACCTGCTGGAATCAATCCTTGCAGGTATAGAAGAAAGTGATTTTGCCATTCTCTTTCTTAGTAATGCGACACTGTCATCAAATTACGGACAGTTGGAACTTAAAACAATAATGTCAGCGCTAACAAACAAGAAAAAAGGCTGGTACATAGTTAAAATAGACGATGTAGATGTAAATAACATCATGCCGTCATTAGGCGATTATAAATACTATGACCTAAGCAATGGAAATAAAACAGAGCTCATCAAGGATATCATCAATGCGATAAACGCTCAAAATTAAACAGCAATATTTGACATCACAAATCAATTGTGATATAATCTAGTTTGGAAAAGGTAAACTTAAACGGTAGGCGGTGTCCTCCCACACGGAATGGTCTGAATATTGTCAGCCGAAAGGCTCAGGCAAAATAGGATATTCGGGAGGTGATAGAATGGACTTAGCTTTCTTTGTCTTGACTATCGTGCTGATTGTCGCTCTCAACGAGCTGATAAAAAGCATAAAAAAATAACCGCCCTCGACCAAAAGTTGCGGTTATTTTTTACATAATCAAAAACTGAGGATAGCCGTCTATGCGGTTTACCTTTTCTATATATAAGTATACATCACTTTAAGATATATGTCAAGTCTAAAAAAGGAGGAAAACCATATGAAGAACACAATGAAAGCCATAGCCGCCTTGATAATCAGTGCGACAATGCTCAGCATAACCGCCTGCGGCAACACAGACAACACATCATCAGCCCCTCCAAAGGCAACCACAACGGCTTCAAGCACAGAAGCTTCGGCAACTACCACAACGGAAGCCACACTGACCTCTCAGAGTGAGGAAACAACTTTCCTTTCGGCTACCACAACATCATCAACAACGTCCGCAAGCACAAGCAGTGGTAAATCTTCAACCACTACCAAGGGCGGCTCAACCACAAAATCGAACAGCCCAGCTAGTAATGGCGGCACAGTGAATAATAATCAGAGCTACAGCCACAGCACTTCAAACAACGGCTCAGGCAACAATAGCTACAGCAATGACAATAACAACAGCTATCAGCCACAGCAGACGGAACGTCAGACAGAAAGACAGACAGAGCGTCAGACAACGACTAAAAGGCAAACCACAACAACGACAAAGAAAACGCAAGCTCCGAAGCCAAAGCCGACTACAACTACGAAGGCTAAGCCAAAGGTAACCCTTACTCAGAGTGATATAGACAGACTTCAGAAAGAATTGCAGGCATACAGCAATGAATTGGCAAGACCAAGAGTCGAGAAGATATATGCCGAATTTGGTTATTCATCAGTAGATGAATTTTTAGCAGACACCGCAGATATTAACCTCGACACTGCTTCATGGGTTTCGAGTGATAACCTTTACAGTTATGATGAATATAATGAAGTGCTAGAAAGAATGAAAAGCGACATAAAGGGTGAATATGATTTTTATGACGAGCACAACTTAACTCAGTCTATAATAATCATTCAAGCAGGAACAGATTATTACGGTCACTCCTGTTGGAACACATATTTGCTGAGAGCATAAAAACTGAATAAAGCGTTTAAGACGATTGATAAAAATTTCAATCGTCTTTTTTTATGCAAAAAAATAATATCCGCAAGGATTTGACATAGAGAAATAAATTGAAAGGGCGAGATAAAAATGAAGAAAAGTATCGTAAAAAGGATAGGCTCTTTATTCACAGTGCTTCTCCTTACAGCTTCAATCTTTTCAAATGGACTGGTTGCCTTTGCGGCTGACACAAAGCATACGCAGAGCAAGGTTCTTGATTGGAGCTATAACTTTGAGGGTTCAGGGCTTAAAAATGCCTATGACCCATTGACAGGCGGAAATACCAATGACGCATTCCGTTACAAGTGGGCGCAGGAGTTCTATTTCTGGAATGACGAAAGCGGTAACAATTGCTATTGTGTTCAGCTTGGTACTGAGCATGATAACAATACTGTAATGAGTTCATCAACATTTGACTCAGACACAATAATAAAAATGTATAGTAATAAAGACCAAAGACAAAATCTTAAAGCCGCAACGATCTACTCATACAAAGGCAAAACTAAGTACGGCTACAACGCAGATACTGAGAGAGTAGCTTCTCAAGCTATGATATGGACAGTATCAGGCGGTTTCTTTGACAGTTCATCAGAAAATCTCTCTTCGGACGAAAATACGATTTTGAACCGCATATATGCTCCTTCATCAGCAGACCATAAAAACCTTGTGGATTGCTACAAAAAGATGAAAGGTGATATACTTAGCCACTATAAAATTCCTGCTGGTGCAACAACTGCCGTAAGAACAGCCCCTACATACGAATTGAAGTATAACACATCAACAAAGAAATATGAGGGTACGATCAAGGCTGACAGCAGTATCTCACAGTTCGATTTTTCAAAAGTTGACGGAGTTACATTCAAAAAGGACGGAAGCAACATCAAGGTTTCCGCCAATGAAAACATCAAGGCAGGAACAAAAGCTGTCACTCTGACAAAGGCAAGAGCAAAGAACAGTGGCAAGATAGAGGAATGTGTTCCTCTGTTTTACAAGGGCAAAAATGATTCAGGCTCTCAGGCGAAAGTTGGATATATATCAGGCAAAGACCCTGTTCAGGCATATTTCAAGCTGAAAATTGATATGCCTACAGGCAACGCTGACCTTGAAAAGAACTTCATTGATTTCTTCGGAAACGAGGAAACAAACGTTGCCGACAAACTGAAAGCTGTTAAATTCAACCTTGTTATGAAGAACGGCGACAGCGATCTATTCATCAAGGCAACAGGCAGCGACGGCAAGTATACATTCAGCTCAACTGTTTCACAGGCTAACGCTACAGATATGACACTTGACGCTGACGGAAATATCCACGTTTCAGGTCTGCCGCAGGGCAGCTATTACTGGAAGGAAACAACTACAGCTAATGGCTATGCACTGAAAACCAAAACAGACGTAACTGTTGAGGCTGATAAAACAAGCAAAACAGTAGTAGATAATCAGAGAACATCTGTAGACAAGGGCGAGCTTGTTATCTACAAAACTGACGAAAGCGGCAAAAAATATCTCAGCGGAGCCAAGTTTGAGATAACAGCAGCCGAAGATATAGTAGTAAGCGGCGGCATAACGATACGCAAAAAGGGCGACATTATCGACACAGTTACAACCGATGAAAACGGAAAAGCTGTTATTACAAAGGACATCTATCAGGGCTATAGCTACACTGTTACAGAGATAGAAGCACCTAAAGGCTATTCGCTGAACAGCGAGCCTCAGACCGTGAAGTTAGCAACAGATACTGCTGATTTTGGATCAGAAGTGTCTGTTAAGAACTCACCTTGGACAGCACCTTTCATCATCACCAAGAAAAACCTCGGCGGTGAGCTGCTGCCGAACTGCGAGTTCGAGATACTTGACGAAAACAAGCGTCAGATAACGACAGGCATTACTGATGAAAACGGCGTTGCAACGTTCTCACTTGGCTACGGCAAGTATTTCTACCACGAGATAGCAGCACCTGAAGAGTACATCATTGACGATACATTGTATCCTTTTGAGATAACCGAAGAGGGCGTATCTGTTTATGCCAAAATGACGAACTATCTCAAAGAGGGTTCTATCAAGGTCACAAAGAGCACAACAGGCAACCTCAACATTAAGGATATACGATTCGTTGTCAAGGGTATCTCCGACACGAACAGCGACATCGAGCGTGAGCTTTTCACCGATGAAAACGGCGAGGCACTCTTTGAAAACCTCCCTATCGGCAAGTACACAGTAACAGAGGACGGCTCTACAGTTCCTGCGGCTTATCTTGTAGCTAACGAGCAGACCGTAACTGTCGAGTACAACACAACCGCAGAAGTCAAGGTCACCAACGAGGAAAAGACCGGTTCAATCAAGGTTCAGAAAAGAACAGAGGGTCAGAAGAATGTTGAGGGTATCACATTCTATCTGAAGGGTACATCAGACAGCGGCAGAGAGATAAACATTCCTGCGACTACCGATAAGGACGGCGTAGCAGTTTTTGAGAACGTACCTGTAGGCACATACATGGTTATCGAGGACGAAGAAACTGTTCCTTACGGCTATCTTGTTGCCGATGAAAAAAAGGTCACTGTTATCTACTCAGAAACTGTTGACGCAGAAATAATCAACAACGAGCAGACAGGTACTATCAAGGTACACAAGAGAACAGAGGGTGATCTGAATATTTCAGGTATAACCTTCTATCTGAAGGGCACATCAGACACAGGACGTGAAATAAACATTCCGGCTGAAACAGACAAAGACGGCATAGCAAAGTTTGAGAACGTGCCAATAGGTACATACAAGGTCATCGAGGACGAAAAGACCGTTCCATACGGCTATCTTGTAGCCGCCGAAAAAGAGGTCACAGTAACCTATGCTGAAACTGTTGACACTGACATTTTGAACGCTGAGCAGACAGGTACAATTCAAGTGCATAAGAAAACTGCTGATATGACGAACGTTGAGGGCATTAGATTTATTCTTTCGGGTGTATCAGACACAGGCAGAGAGATAAACATTCCTGCGATCACCGACAAGGACGGTCTTGCAAGGTTTGAAAACGTTCCTATCGGCACATACACTATCACAGAGGACGGCAGCACAGTACCTTATGGCTATCTTGTTGCCGACTCAAAGCAGGTCACAGTGGCATATGCACAGACAGTTGACACAGATATGGTCAACGAAAAAGCACCCGACACGCCGAACACTGGTGTAATGGACAATGACTCAGACGGCAGAACAGCACTGTGTAGCGTGGCTATCATTCTCGCAGGAGCTGCGGTCCTGATGTTCAGCCGAAAGAAAAAGGAAAGATAATTGATGCTGTCTGAAAAAGATAGCTAAAGGGGATCAATTTATCTATACATGAAGAAAGCCCCTGCAACTGGGCAGGGGCTTGGGAGGTAGTAATATGAATAATGAAAATGAACTCCATGATGTAACTTTTAAAATCAGGTATCCTAGCAAAAAGGAAAAAATTTTATATGCGGTAAAGTCCATTTTAATAGATGAGTTGAATATTCTTGTTCAAAGTATTATCACAGCTGCAACATTATGCTTTCTTGCTGAAAACGGATGGTCTATATCTCAAAAAAACAATGTATTAATAGTACTTCTATTCGTTGTATTTTTCATTTCACAAATATTGATGTGTTTAAGAGTTTTAACAGGAAAATACACCTTAAAAGAAATTATAATTAGAGAAGTAAAAGAATGAGCATATTTAAAAGATTGGAAAATCACTATAAAAGTAAGAGCTACTTGACATATCATGCGGCTAATGAGCATGAACAACTGCTGTTATTTTATCCAAATTATAAAAGCACAAAGATATACGTCATACATAAAAGTGATGACTCTAAGTGGTTTGACCTTGGTTGCCTTGAAAGAGGCGATGATGAAAAGCTCGGTGTTTCATTTTATGACGGCTGCGATAACAATTTTGATAAAATGATAGCGAAAATGAAAGGCGTAGATAAGGCAGCTGAGGACTACAGGTTTACAATCTTTTATGACCCCGACACGGATACTTATTGGATAGACAATTCATTGCAGTTGTTTTTTGAAAATCAAGAAGATGTCATCGCCGCATATTTAAAAGAAAATGGATATCATTTAATAATAGTATAAAATATTTATTTTCAAAGCACAAGCAGTTTAAATAGAAAAAAGCCCCTGCAACTGGGCAGGGGCTGGGGAGGTAAAGACTATGAGTATTTCTGATTTAGTTCTCGACTATACAATGTCATTTGCGTCATGGTGGGTGATTTGGGAATTATGGACTGGTGATCCTCTATATGCTTGGCGAAGGCAAATTAAATTCATGAAAAATATAAAGAATAATATCCAAAATAGGATAAAACATTTTAGATAAAAAGGATGACACTACAGGTAATACTGCAGATATACAAAGATGTTTTATGTCACTTTTATGCACAAACTTCAAAAAATATATTGAACTAATGTATATTAGCAAGAGAGAAATTATGTAGTATGCATAAATAAATACAATTAATAAATTTTGTTTAAGAAAACCATACAATGATCTATCGGTAGTCATAGTGCTTAATGCATTTACAAATCTTGCATTTATGTATTCAAAGCTTTCACAGTTTATTATTAGATCTGCATCTTTAAATGGATTATAGCAACAGGCTACACCTACAACATTGGCTACTATAGTCAAAAGAGCATATATCAATATCTTATACCATTTTTCGACATATAACCTATGTCCGTTTTCGTAAATAATGTTATAATCAACGCAGCAGCAACTCAGAGCAATAATAATTTGAAATACTATTGCGGCTACTCTGATATAATAATTGTAATTATAAAATAGGACGAGTATTGGTCTAATAAATGTGAAAATAAGAACTATCAATATTAGATACGCAAGTGAACGATATTGCTTTTTGTTCCTAATTAAATCTATAAAACACACACTACTTGTAACAAAACTTATGATAAACATAACATTTTTTATCATAAAATACACCTCGAGGTAAATGAAATGAAAATATTATACTATCTTTGGGCTGCATTTAATATATATAATTTTATCCATTTGATAATTTACAAACACAAGCATAAAAAATAGCTACATTAGAATTATATCACAAAATATGCTAAGTTGCAATAATAGGCACATACACAATAACAGAGGACGGCTCAACAGTGCCATACGGCTATCTTGTTGCCGACTCAAAGCAAGTCACTAAGAGAAAAAGATAATTGATATTGTCTGAAAAGGCAGTAAAAAGGGGATCAATTTATCTTATCTAAAGGAAGAAAGCCCCTGCAACAGGGCAGGGGCTGGGAGGCAGGACGTATAAATGTTATAGACAAATCGGTCAAGAGGTATTTATGAAGCACAACTATGAATTTGTAAATTTCAAGCTATTAATGCTTTCGCTGTTTGTATTTGCAGGCATTATCACTGGTATCAGGGTAGTGTTTGAAACAAACTCGGAAATGCAAATTAAAATATTCATTTCTTGGTTCTTTGTTAAAGCACTGATAATACTTGCAAATGTAAATTACATAAAAAAATCCTTTCATAAACTTTCTGATCATGGCGATAGCTGTTTCAGCCAAATTGAGATGTTACGCAATATATATATAATAGGGTGTGCTGTTACTGCTATAGTGTTATTAGTCTTTTGCAAAATATAAGAAAACGATGAGGTATAAAATATGATAAAACTAAGAATACAGGGTTTACCTGCAGAAGTTGAAAAGTTCACAGAACAGCTGAAAAAGGACGGCTATCACTTTTTGATGGAGAGTGATGACTATCCTAACAGAAATTCGGAGTATGTAATCGGAGTATGTAAGAAGATATGTGGAGGTAATGCTTGATGAAGATCAGGATCAATAGGTCTTGCAGAAAACGCCGTCAAGACCGCCGCAGTGGTATGGGACGCTGCCTTTGTATCGAGCCAAAGCGTTTATGCAATGAAAGCAAAAAGCTGATAGTTGTTGACCCTATGTCTAATGTCATAGTCGTGACAAAGGAAAAAGATTATGGAGCAAAAAATGAATGAGTATAGATACTTTATAGCAGACGATAACAAAACAGGAACTCTGATTTGCAGTAATGAAATAAAGGGCGAAGATATGCTGCTTCTTGTCGGATACGTTATCTACTTTTACAATGCAGCGTCCGTTGATGATATCGTAGACAAGCTTGTAACCATGTATGGCTTTAGTGTCAGGAAGGAACATATTACAGCTTTTGACCTCAACACTAATCCTGATACACCTTATACATACTATGACCTTATTGATGAGGGCGGCTATTGTGAAAGTGATGGATATATGTACACCGATATTAACAGAATAAAAAAACTCTTTTCAGGGGAAAAATCACAGAAGATGTTACGCACTATCAGTCGATTTTCCAAAAGAACATTTTCCTAGAATCTGTTAGTATACAGTTGTAATATATTTTATCGTCCTGTTTGTTGATTTCCATTTTAACATAGAATGATATTAAACAGTTGAAACAATCATTATCCTTTATATTTATGTGTTCATATACTTTTTCAGACAAATATATGGAACAAATCATTGGTAACTGTCTTTGTGTTAGATTGAAAATATACAATTTATGACCATTGCGATGCTTTTTGCAACGGACTCTTACCTTTCCATAAAAGATTTTTAACTGATCAACATCAGCCTGAGATAATCCATTTGTAATACGTTTTTTAGGAATAGCATACTTAACGGCTGTGCGTTCAATTTGATTTTCAGTATTTGTAGAAACTTTAGATATCTTATTCTCTATAACAAAAGGATTCCGTGCAGCTTTCTTCTCTGAAAAACAGGATAATATAACAGCTTTAAGCCTATTTTGAAGTCTGTCCAGTGATTTTTCGTCATTTTCCAATAGTTCCAACTGATGATTTGTCGCTCTTTTGCATTTAAAAGAACAAGTGTCTGCGTGACTTTCTAAATTGCGGGTTGAGAAATAGTTAGATTTCGTTGTACATGAATTATAAGTCAAATGTGGTTTTTCACATTCAGGGCAGAAAAGATTATTCTTGATTTCATTATATAGATCTAACGAATTTGTTGCTAACTGAGTTACATCTTCAATAGACAGCATTTTTCTTTGTGATCCATTAATATAGAGTGCTTCTTCAAAAACCATATCTTGTCACCTCAATAATTATTTTAAACTATTTTCACATTAACAGTTTATTAATCACACATATTATAGCACATAATTTGAATTTATGCAATATAAAGACAAAATATGTGTCTAAAAAGAAAGGATGAGATTCTTGTCAAAGCTTAAACAATTAAGGTTTACCATTTCAAGAAATGGTGACAAGGCAAAAACTGTTCTCAAAACTTCATACGATATTGTAAGTTTACCATATTTACTATCGTATGTTATGGGAATTTTCTTTGAAGAATATGAAGATGAAGACATTGGTTTTAGCTCAAGCGAGCTTACTGATATGCTTTTGACTATGTATCCAAACGATTTTGCTGTATCAACGGGCAATGCGGATCTTGTTATTGATGATTTAGAAACATGGGAAAGAAATTGCAGTTCATATGATATCATAAGAACAATAGGAATTTTTAAGCCAAAGGAATTAAATCTTTCTGAAAAGCTATTTTGTAAATTAAAGAAACACTGTAAACAAAATGGGTTTCATGCCGTGTATGCCGAAAGAAGCAAGGTAAACCTTATTATGTTTTATAAACTCCAAAATAATCAAAGATTATTTGAAATACGAAGAAACCGTAATTTTAAAAAAGGCAATTACATAGAAATTGGTCTTTTGTTTAATTGCAAGACATTTTCTGAAATTCGGACAGTGTCTGTCATTCCATATAACAAAAATGAAGTAAAGTCAGTGTTTGATAATGTAATAAAGGAAATAAATCAAATCATAGATAATGAAGAAGTATCTAAATCCGATATTTTTCTCAACCCACAAACAGCATGCTTAGAATACATTAACAAACATGGATATTTAATTAAGCCTATAGAACAGTGGTAAACAATGTGTCACGGTGACACACAACTTAAAATCGTAAACCTGAGCGTGTGAAGAAATTCATACGCTCTTTTTATATATACAAAACTAAGGGGGAATATATTATGAAAAAGACGTTTAAATCAGATGAAGAGAAGTACGAGCTGGTCAAGCTGCACTGGTTTGAGATCACTGAGCAACTGCGAGGCAACAAGCAGGAATATCTGAAGTATCTCAAATACTCGGCTGGTATGTATAAACAGTCATACTCGGATGCTGTGCTCGTTTATCATCAGAACAAGAACGCTACCAAAATAGCAGATTATAAGAAGTGGAAACGCCTTGGAAGATACGTTAAGCGAGGCTCTCACGGCGTTGCTGTTTTCGGCGAAAATCATACTTGCCGCTATCTGTATGACGTTTCACAGACAGGCGGTAAAGAACTGCCGGAAATGTGGACACTTTCGGGACGCAACACACCTGAACTGATCGATGTTCTTAACCGCAGATATGATATTCACTCTGAGTCTATCAATGACTGCATAGATTTTCTTACCGCAAAAAGCATCGAAAGTCTACCTATAGATGAGTCTGTCCAAAATGCGATATCAGAAATGAGTCTGAGCAAGAAGCAGCAAGAAACATATAAGGAGTCGCTTTCATCTATAGTCAGATTTGTTGTAACGCAAAGATGTGATCTTGCCGGACAAATGAATATGTCTGCTGAAACTGATGTTGACCTGCGTGCTATAGATATGATGAGAAACGCAAGAGATATGATACTTTTCAGCAGAGTTGTACAAAAAGCAGCAAAGTCTGTGCTGTCTGAAATAGAAAAAGAAGTTATCGCCATTGACCGCAAAAACGAAGCTCTTGACAATGCCAAAACCGCAAAGCAAGAAAGCACGTCTGATAGGGTTGACGATATACTCCAAGACCTTATAAAGCTTAAGTTTTCGCAAGAACAGATACTTGCATTAAAACAGGCTGTGGTGGCAGCTGCACAAAATGGTGAACATAACATACGGCATTGGGTAAGCGTCCGATATTCGCCCGACGAACTGCGGCATATATCATCTTTATTATCTGATTACTATGCTCAGAGTGTCATTGAGCAAACACTCGATCCAAAGGGCATACTCAATGATTACTATACATATGTAAATGAGCTCAATGGTCGGCTGAAACTGTCAGATATGTTCTCTCACCATGATTATAGTGATGAACAAAAAGCCATGCTGCAGCAGGGCTTTTCTGAGGGAATTTCCATTACTGTTCTTAACGAGGTCGATGAACGGCTAACGGTAGACGAGATAAAAACATTCTTTGAGATGTTTCATCAGGCAGTTGACGGACAGATAGATCCACATGATGTTCAGATATATCTTGATAAGGCTGTAATAGAGCATTCAAAGCAGAACGTTCAAGTGGTTGAAGTCCAGGACAACTCTGTTGACACAAATTCAGTTGGAGTTGCCAAGAGTGAAAAGTCATTTGCTGAACAGGTCGATGATGTACTTGCAGGAAAGGCAAACCGATACAATGACTTGAAAGTATGCGATACACCTCAAATACTGCTTGACGTTGGCTGTGAGCAACTTCCAATGTTTTATACGAAACGGCATTTGCATGACGCTCTCAAGCCGAAAGGAAATACAGGTGAAAGCATACATTACCACGGATTGAACGCAGAACAAATCAAAAAAATGCCCATGTTACTTGAAAATCCCGTGATTATATATGATTCCCTTTCGAGAAATGATAGCATAATAATCGTAACATCTGAACTTGACAACGAAAAAATGCCTATCATTGCTGCTATAAAGCCAAATGGCAAAGCTAAATATGATTTAGAATTGGTCGAATCCAACTTTGTAATGAGTTTTCATGGCAGAAACAATTTTGAAAATCAAATTAATCGTGCCGTAGAACAAAACAAAGTTCTTTATTACAACAAAGAAAAAAGCCAAGAACTGTTCAGTGTGCTTGGGCTACAATTGTCCAAGGGCTTAAACATTCTTGACTCTAATATTATTATACACCAAAGTCGCAATATTGTCAAGGGTACGCAGCAGGAAAATATTGAATACAAGAATAATTCTGTTACTCAACAGGACAAAAAAATAGAACCATCAAGAATTATAGGTTTGGCTGAAAACCAGCTACGCCCTGCTGTTCCTAATAGCTCTACAAGCAGTATAACAGACTCCTCTGGAGTTGTCAAGAGTGAAAAAACATTTGCTGAACAGATAAATGATGTTTTAAATGGCGTATTCCCAAAATACTCAAATCTAAAGGTTTGTGATACACCACAAATTCTTGTGGATATCGGCTGTGATCGGCTTCCTATGTTGTATACGCAAAGACATTTAAAAGACGCTCTACATGAAAAATCCCCGAACAATGCACATTGGCACGGCTTAACACTAGAACAGATATGTAATATCCCACATCTTTTAGAAAGCCCTGCCATAATAATGGACTCACTTTCTCCAAACAAAAGTGCTGATAAAAGTATAGTAATTTGTTTAAATAACGTTGATAATGATAATGCACCGATAATCGTAAGTGTTAAACCAAATGGGCAAGGCATTTATGAAATGGAAAATGTATCATCAAACTTTATCACAAGTATTTATGGAAAAGAAAATGGGTTTGCAAACTATGTTGAACGTGCTGCAAAATCAAATAATATTCTGTTTTGGGACAAAGAAAAAAGCCAAGCACTGTTCTCGTGTCAAAGGCTCCAATTGCCTGAGGCGATAAACAATCTTGACTCTAATATTATTATACACCAAAGTCGCAATATTGTCAAGGGTAAGCAACAAGAAAATAGTGCCGATATAAGTTCAAATGATGTTAAATCATTCACTACTTTATCCGAGCCTACGATAACCTGTGAATGGAGCGAAAGTAATTACTTTGAAGACGGCAAGACCTACAGTGTTGCAGAATTTGATACGCTCATGGAACAGGCTGACAGTGAAATGGTGGCAGGAGCAAAGGCTGCAATAGAGAAATACGGCTCAGCAAAAGCATGGTATGAAGCAGACGCTGATGACGAATTCTCACAGTTTATGGGCTATGATAAGGTCAAGTTTACTATCAATATGCCTGACGGACAAACGATCACTGAACGCCAGGACGCAGGGGACGGATACGGCGGCGTTATTGATTTTCTGAAAAGATACTCAATATACAACTCGATCGTACCTGAGCTTGAAGCTGCAAAAGCCGCACATATGGCAGACCTGGTCAATGAAGTGCCTACACCTACAAATGAAACGCAGCCTGAAATAGACAAGCTTTTGGGCAGGCTTAAGCTTGATTGTGATTACTATCTGAAAACAGGTGCAGAAAAGCACTTGTGGGCAGAAACAGTTGAAAAACAGATAGCTAAGATCAATGAGCTGTATGAGAAAATGCCTGAAAACGCCTACTTCACCAGAGAACAGATTGATGATTATGAAAAGAAAATGCTGGCAATCAAAAATGGCGAGGTCGAAAAACCTATACCATATGAAACGCCTACAATTGCTAATAATGTTCTGTCTGAAGAAAAAAAGACAACACCGCCTGTTTCTGAAAGCACCCCTATATCTCCTACGTCTGATGAACAGATTTCACTCTTTGAAACACCTCCTGTTTCTGAAACCGCCACTATACCTGATAAAGATGTCAAAACCGAAAAGGTAGAAAAGCCAAAGAAAAATGTCAAGGCAAGCACATACCACTTTGACCCTGATAATGTTGTTGTGGGCGGAGCTACTGCTCGATGTGACGCAAATATAGCTGCTATTGAAACATTGCTGAAAATAGAGAGTGAAAAGCGACTTGCGACACCTGAAGAACAAAAGAAAATGGCTAGATACTCAGGTTGGGGCGGAACTGCTCAGGCTTTTGTTGCAGATAATGAGAATGTTTCTGCTGACAGTTGGGGAGCAAGGCAGACTCGTTTAAGAGAGCTTCTGACCACTGATGAGTATAGTGCTGCAAGATCATCAACACTGACAAGCTTCTATACGCCGCCAGAAGTCATAGACAGCGTATATCTTGCTTTGGAAAGATTTCAATTTGAGGGTGGAAACATCCTAGAGCCTAGCATGGGCGTTGGAAACTTTTTTGCAAAAATGCCTGATGAAATGAGGGCAGATTCAAAACTTTACGGAGTTGAGCTTGACAGCATTTCAGGACGAATAGCCAAGCAGCTCTATCCAGAGGATAATATCCAGATAAAAGGGTTTGAAAAAACAACATTCAAGAATAACAGCTTTGACGTGGTCATAGGTAATATACCGTTTGGAGATTATGGCATTGCAGACAAAGCCTATGACAAATACCACTTCAAAATTCATGACTATTTCGCCGCAAAAGCAGTAGATAAGGTAAAGCCTGGAGGAATTGTTGCCATTGTGACTTCAAAATTCACAATGGACAAGAAAAATGATAAAGCAAGAAAGTATCTTGCCGAACGCTGTGACCTTTTAGGTGCAGTAAGACTTCCCTCTGGAACGTTTAAAGACGCAGACAGTGTTACAACAGATATTATCTTTCTGAAAAAAAGAACAACAATGACCTCTGTTATACCAGACTGGGTACACGTTTCAGAAACAGCCAACGGCATTCCTTGCAATCAATATTTTGTGGATAACCCTGATATGGTACTTGGTACTATGGCGTGGGACGAGCGTATGCGAGGAAAATATGGTGCAGACAGCAAGGTAACGACCTGCTATGCAAACAGTGACACTCCCCTTGCACAGCAGCTCATAAATGCCATTTCAAAAATAGACGGCGTTATTGATACTGTGGAAACTGAGCTTGACAATGGGACAGCTGAGATACTCCCTGCTGATCCAACTGTCAGGAACTTCACTCATACCATTGTTGACGGAGATCTTTATTTCCGTGAAAATGAAGTAATGGTCAAGGTCACAGAAACAGGCAAATCGCTTGAACGCATGAAAGGGCTTCATACTCTAAGGCAAGCAACTATGGAGCTTATCAATGCCCAAGCTGACGGCTGCACTGATGAACAGCTTGCAGAGCTTCAGAAGAAGCTCAACAGCACATATGACAATTTCAGAACAAAGTTCGGAAACATTACGGACAGCGCCAATTCACGCTGCTTTTCTAATGATGATGACTACAACACTTTAGCAGCACTTGAAGTTGTCAACGTGGAAAATAAGACAGTTGAAAAGGCTGCAATATTCACAAAGAGAACGATACTTCCAGATATTCCAGTTTCAAAAGTTGATACAGCACTAGAAGCACTTCAAGTGTCAATGGACAGATTGGGAAAGGTCGATATTCTCTATATGTCACAGCTCACAGACACTACGCCTGAAAAGGTTATTGCTGACCTTGGTGATGAACTATTCAGAGATCCTGCCAAAGTTAAAGACAATGACCCATATTCAGGCTATACAGAGTCATCTGAATATCTGTCAGGCAATATTCGTGATAAGCTGAGAATAGCCAGAGCTCATGCGGAGCATATTGACAGCAGCTACAACAAAAACGTAGAAGCACTGATGAAAGTTGTGCCAAAAGACCTTGAAGCCAGCGAGATATCCGTAAGGATCGGCGCTAACTGGATCGATGTTGCAGATTATAATAAGTTTCTAAATGAGTATGCACACGCAAACACCTATTACTACCCTGTCACAAGAACAAAGCTCGGAGAATACAAAATAGAGGGTAAAACATCTGATTGCTCAGTTGCTGCAACCGAAACATATGGTACACAAAGGATGAACAGCTATCAGATATTTGAAAATCTTCTTAATCAGCGTGATATTTTAGTTCGTGACAGACGAGAGGAGGGCGATAAGGTATGGTACGAGATAAACACTAAAGAAACACAGCTTGCAAAAGAGAAAGCTCGACTAATGAAAGAAGCGTTCAGAAATTGGCTGTGGGAAGATATGGGCAGGCGTGAAAAATACGTTGCAAAGTACAACTACCTGTTTAATTCCATAAGGGGCAGAGAATATGACGGCTCACATCAAACCTTTCCGGGCATGAACGCATCAATAACGCTGCGGAAACATCAATCAAATGCTATAATGCGTGCAAAGCTTGGTGGAAACACGCTATTTGCACATGAAGTTGGTGCAGGAAAAAGCTTTGAAATGGTTGCAACTGTAATGGAGAAGAAACGTCTTGGTCTTATAAACAAAGCCTGTGTAGTTGTACCAAAGCACCTTACGCTGCAAATGGCGAGTGAGTGGCTGCGGCTATATCCAAATGCAAAACTGCTTGTGGCAAAACCTGAAGACTTTACCAAAGCCAATAGAAAGCGTTTTATTGCAAGATGTGTTACTGGTGACTATGACGCCGTGATAATGTCATTTACTCAGTTTGAAAGAATACCTATGTCAGACGAGTATAAAGAGCAGTTCATGCAAAAAGAACTTCACGATATCATGAGTGCGATATCAGAAACAGGAAAGAGGGATAAATCATCAGTAAAAGCCCTTGAACGTCAGAAGAAAAACATAGAGGAAAGGCTTGAAAAGCTGCTTTCTTCTCCAAAAGACTCATCATTGTGTTTTGAAAAGCTCGGCTTTGACTATCTAGTGTGCGATGAAGCACATAACTATAAGAACTGTTTTGTTTCTACAAAAATGTCAAATGTGGCAGGCGTACAAACAACAGCAGCACAAAAATCAGAGGATATGCTGATGAAAACTCAGTACCTCAACAATAAGTACAGCTGCAACAATATACTTTTTGCTACAGGAACGCCTATAAGCAATTCAATGGTCGAGTTTTATGTTATGCAGCGTTATCTCAGACCTGATCTTCTTGAGAAAGCAGGATTGCAGAACTTTGACGATTGGGCAAGCACATTTGGTGAAGTTGTATCACAGTTGGAAATAAAGCCTGCAGGAAACGGCTTTCAAATGAAAAATCGTTTCAGCAAATTCGTAAACATACCTGAGCTTATGCAGATGTATAAGGAATTCGCTGATATTCAAACAGCGGATATGCTGAAACTTCCTGTGCCAAAGCTTGAAACAGGCAAGCCGATAGTAGTGACCTCAAAGCCAGACGAACGTCAAAAAGCATACATGAAAGAGCTTGCCACACGTTCTGAAACGATACACAGCGGCACAGTTGACCCACGGCAGGACAATATGCTGAAAATAACTCATGAAGCACGCTTGCTCGGTCTTGACACTAGATGTATCTTCAAAGACGCTCAGCCTGCACCAGACAGCAAAGTGATGAAGCTTATTGATAACCTTGAAAAGAATTACAGAAAAACCATGGCAGAAAAGGGCGTACAGATCGTTTTCTGTGATATAGCGATCAACGAGGACGAAACACACTTCTCTGTTTACAAAGCGATAAAGCAGGCACTTATGGAGCGTGGAATACCAGAAAAAGAAATCTGCTTTGCAGGCGACGCAAAGACAGATAAAGCAAGGGACGAAATGTTCAAAAGCCTGCGCAAAGGCGAAAAACGTTTTATCATCGCAAGCACTTCAAAGCTTGGAACTGGCGCAAATATTCAGGATAGGATCTGCGCAATTCATCACCTTGACATACCATGGAAGCCCTCTGACCTCACTCAGCAGGACGGACGTGGCATAAGACAAGGCAACAGATTTTCGCAAGTCGGAATATATCACTATCTTACAGAGGAAACCTTTGACGCATACATGATGGGCATTATAACAAACAAGGCGAAATTCATAAATCAGATCTTGACCTCAAAAAGCCCTGCAAGAGTTTCAGAAGATGTTGACGAAATGGTACTTACATACTCCGAAATGCAGGCTATAGCAAGCGGTAATCCTATGATAAAAGAGAAAATACAGCTTGACAATGATGTTGCAATGCTGAAAACCCTTGAAGCAGAACACAAAAAATCAATTTACAAAATGCAGGAGTTGGCAGAGAAAATTTTGCCGAAACAGATAACACAATACTCTGAACTTCTCACAAAAGCTAGGAACGATATGTCTAAATATCAAAAAAATCAGGCGTTGAACAAGGAGTTTGAAATGACAATAGGCGGCGTCAGATACGATAAGAGAGAAAATGCAGGAGAACAAATTGCCGTGGCAATGGCAAAATGTACTGCCACAGGTGAGCCTATAGAGCTTGGAACGTATCGTGGCTTTAAAGTCACAATAGAACGAAATCCGTCAGCAAATACATTTTTTGATCTTGATAAACCTTGTATCGCTGTTCTCCACGGAGAACTCACCTATTCATGTGACATTGCCACAGATAATGGCGTGGGAAATGTCAGAAGAATTGAAAATCTTGCAGGAATACAGATAAATCAGAAGCAATGTTCTCTTGAAGAACAGCTTGAAAAAGCAAACAAAGATCTCTCAGAAGCTCAGCAAAATATGCTCAAACCATTTGAACATGGACAAGAATTAGCCGAAAAGACAAAACGGCTTGAATACGTCAATACGCAGCTCAGTGGAAATTCTCCGAGCAAAGCTCCTATAACTGAAACAAAAAAAGCCGTGAGGTTTCGATTTCAAGACGGCAAGTATCAAGCGGATATAGGCTCAGAAGATAGATCCATGTGGGCTGATGTCATTAACAAAGGCGGAAAGCTTACTGCTGCCGTTGGGCGAGAAATTTATACACTGTCTGAAAAAGAAAGCGATGAGTTCCGAAACTTTGTCATCAACGGCGGCGTCAGCAATTCAAGTAAAAACAACAGCATAGTAGAAAAGCTCCAGCCTAAGGGTCTGAGATTATAATGAGAGGAGGTGAGGGTATATGATAGACAGACGATATAACTCTGGCAAACAGTTCGTTATGTATTCAAAAGAAGAGATCGAAGCAGCAAGGCACACCGATATGGTAAGATTTCTTGAGCAGCACGAGGGTTTTTCCTTTAAGACCTCAGGCGGCTGGCTTATATGCAACGAACATGACAGCCTTAAAATCAACCCCGACCGCTATACATGGCACTGGTATTCAAGAGATCTGTTTGGAAAAGGTGCTATCGACTGGCTCTGCAAAGTTGACGGATATGGTTTCAAAGATGCTGTAGCACGACTCATAGGGGATAGCTGCAGTATACGAGCCTCACCCGATTTAAAAGCCAATGAGCAGCATTATCCGAAAAAAGTTAAGAAGCCAAAAGCTGAGCTTACACCGCCTCAGCCTATGCAGGGCAAATGCCGTGAGCTTTACGCCTACCTCAACATCACAAGAAAGCTACCTGCCGATATAATTTCATACTGCGTCAGCAACAAGCTTATTTATCTTGATGTAAAAAAGCGAGCTATATTCTGCGGCTACGATAAGACAGGAAAAATGCGATTTGCTGAGGCGAAGATCACAAATACCTTTAACAAATACTATCCGCAGAATATTGAAGGCAGTACTAAGGATTATAGTTTTTATGTTTCCGCAGTGCCCGGCTCTTATGGATATGACCCTGCAAAGATATATGTGTTTGAGGCTCCCATTGACCTGTTGTCACACGGCGCTTTAATGCAGCTTTCAATGAGAAAACAATGCTCAGCTATCGGTCAAGGGGACAAATACCGTCCTGACTGCTGGCTTGGCGTAAACAGAGTATCCCTTTCAGGCTGTTCTGACATAGCACTTAAGCAAAGACTATCTGATGATCCTCGTATCACACAGATAGTCTTTTGTCTTGATAATGACGAAACAGGACAGCAGGCAACGGAAAAGCTTATGAACAAATATTCACAGCAGTATACTGTTTCAGTCAGCATACCGCCTTACGGCAAAGACTGGAACGATACACTCAAGGCTGTGGTGTCAGCACATTCAAAACAAACAGATAAAACAAAAACGGAGGAATGACTTATGAAACTGAAAGAAAAAATCAAAGAAAAGAGCATAAAGCTTAGTGCTCGTTTATTCGGAATTATGACAGCTTGTCTGTCATCAGCTATTGCAGCCTTTGCCGATGTTGAAACAGACGCAACCTCAGGTGTATGGGCTTCGGTCGCCACCTGGATCACCAAAAACAAAAATGGGCTTTCCATTGCAGCCAAAGCACTGCTTGGACTGTGTCTGGTCGGCGTTGTTATATGCCTCGGTGCAAGCGGCAAAAACGGCATATCCTCAGTCAAGGGCTGGCTTATCGCTATTGGCGTGGCTGCTGCCCTGCTGGTTTTCGGCGACGCTTTCCTTGACTCAATATATGTAGCTTGATCTGCACGGACACATATTTGTGTGTGTCCGTAAAAGCGTTATCCCTAGCGTTCTTACGGGCATACACAGATAGACAGAAAGGAGTATTATTTTGAAGTACATGAAAAGCAAAAAGGTATGGTATCAGCTTATATTCATCACCGCCATTGTTATGAGCGGCTGCGGCAGTATACAGGCTTGTGCAGCAGAACTGGGATATACAGGGTGTTCCTCAGAGATTTTGAAAATGGTAACAATAAAGAATCATTTTCGTGATCTGTTGATAAATATAGAATTTAACATACTGAGTTTTCTTTGTGATGTGATAGATTACTTTGATAAGGCTGTCAAAACATTACTCAAACTCAATTTCTTCGACTACCTGTCGGACGAATTCAGCTTAAGTCAAATGCAAACGATTATTCTGTCTATTATGAGCCTTGCACTCGTTTTTGGAGCGTGTGCTCTCGTGATATTCAGAAATAAGATCAAGGTGTCTGATTTTCTGATGAGTATTTTGGTTGCAACTATACTGCTTGTGGCTTTTCCGGCATTCATATCTTCTTGCAACTCACTTCGCAGCAAGGGTATAACAACAGCACAGAACATAAAGATCAATGATCAATCTGAACAAACAACGGTCGACAAAGACGGCACAGTCACTGTCGGAACATTGGGCAAGGATCTTCTGGCGTCGGGAATATATGACGTTGAAAACAGCGTTGATAATAAGAAGATGATGACTTACCTCGATACTGTGGGCAGTTCAGGAAATGTAAAGGACATTCAGATAACAGGTGGAATTGAGCCTGACGATAGCAAGTCTTGGACTACCCGTTATCTTACAGATATACATGACGTATATCCTAAGCAGAAAAAGTACAATAGTCTAACCACAGAGAATATGATGTCCCTTTTAGGACTTGAAAATGAATATAATGTTCTAAAGAATGCAAATGGAGAGCTTATACTCAGTGCAGATTATGGTGCAAATATGCAGGTATACTGTTCTGTATACAGCACATCAGGCTCAATATACGGAAGCGTTCTGTCTGAAAAAGATTATGAAACATTTTTGTCAGCTTCTATTGGTGACGCTTGTCCTTATGGTGCTACACTTGGAGATCTGCATTATCCAGACGGCAGCAGGATAACAAATGTCATTAACTATAATACATATCTTCGTGACATTATAGCAAACCACCCTGCTGTAGCTGCCGCAGGCAAAACGCAGGAGGTAGGAGCAAACGCACATACTGTTGAGGAAGCACTTGACATTATCAAAGATGATGTTATAAGGGAGCTTAACATAGCGGCAAATACAAATACCGCCAAAGATGCAGAACCAGTAAATGCAGAATATCAATCTTTTCCTCTTTTTGACGAGGAAGATTATGATGATCTTAATTCGGTAGAGCAGATCATACGCAGAAATATAACCAGCGGCTACACGGTTGACTGTTTATATTATTATCATATCGACTTCTGGTCAACCTTTGTGCTTATGCTTGCAGTGGCTATCTGCCTTATTTTCAGCGGAATAAAAATAGCAACTACGCTATTTGAAATAATGTTTGCACAGCTCATTACACCCTTTATCATAGCAACAGACCTTAACGGCTCAGGCAGAGCTAAAAAAGCTATCCAGAATATGCTGCTTTCAAACATAATTCTTATGATAGTTGTAATTCTTTTAAGAATATACATAGCCGTTATATGGGGCATAAAAGGTTCGGAATACGGCAGCAATTTTGCGGTAATGCTCATAGTTATAATAGCAGGCGCAAAGTTTGTTATAGACGGTCCAGAGGTGTTGACAAAGCTGTTTGGCATTGACGCAGGAGTTAAATCAGGTGCAGCCACAATGATGGCAATAAATCAATCAATGCAAATGGGTAGTTATGCCACAATGGGACTTGCTCGTGCAGGCAGCACAGTTATCCACGGTGCTGGAAGTGTTGCAAAGCATACCGCAAGCAGTGCTGTTGGTGCAGCCAAAGGCTTTGCAGGAGGAATTTACGGTGGCGTACAAGGAGGCTCAACTGTACCCGGAAAGATAGGAAAAGCCATAGGCGGTGCGTCGGCAGGTACTGTTGCAGGAGCGGTCGGAGGTGCTTTCGGACACACTGACGCAGGAGCAAAGGCAGCTTATGCAGCAACAAATCCAAGCTCAATAAAAGATACATTCTCAAATGCAAAAGACAACATTGCCAATAACGTAAAAGAGTCTGTAGGAGAGGGCTTTTCATCAGGCGGCGCAGGCAGCGCTTCAAAGGGTGCTGACGGAAAGGACGGCTTAAATGGCACTAACGGCATGAATGGAGCTAAAGGCGACAGAGGTGCGCAAGGCGCAGCAGGCAAAGACGGCACAAATGGAACTGACGCAAGAGCCGATAACAACAATGGAAACAGCAACAATAACAGCAATAATAACGGCACATCTCAGCCTGCCCGTGGCAGTGGCTTTGACGCCCCAACACCATCAGGTGAAAATAGCAACAATGCCGCAAGCAAGAGCGGCAGCGGTTTTAATATTCCAAATCCTGCAAGCAGCAATAACGCCAGTGCAGGAAACGGCGGCAGCAGCTCTGACGCTCCAAAACCGACAAACAGCAGCAACAGCAGTGAGCCGAATAATAACAGCGGCAGCGGTTTCAATAAGGAAGGAGAAAACTAAGCTATGGGAGTAGTACCGAAAAAAACTAAAGCGGAGCAGCGTATATTTAGACACATAAACCTTACCAAAATAGTTGGCTTTATAGTTACTCTTTTGGTAGCCTCGCAGTTATCAGGAATGTTGGTCAGCTCTAAGCTGGGCATTCCTTTTATCATATTCTGTGGCACAGTGTTTATTATTATGAGTGGCAAAAGCCCCTCTGACCCCTGCAAATGCTTTGCAGAGGCTTGGCTTGAGTGGCTCAGCTATCTTATGACAAATAAAACGCTGTATAAGCACAAGGAAGGAGAACAAAACAATGAAAAAAAAATCATCGACATTGAAAAGTAAAACCGAAACTTTCAAAGGCTTTGCGAGAGAAAAAAAGACCGAAAAGCTGAAAGATGATCCGTCAAGCATAATGTCACGTCTGTCATTTGAAAGCATACATAATGGAATAGTCGAGCTGAAAGTAAAAGGCAAGCCGCTTAAAATGGGCGTGCTTGCAGTATCGGGAATGGATATATTTGACCTTAATGACTATGACCGCAACACTATTTTCAATAATTTTGCGAAAGCAACATTATCCATAGGCACAGGTCACAAGTATGTTTTCACATCAAAAACGCCATATCTTGCTAACCAAAAAGCTTTTATAAAATACAAAAGTCAGCAGAGCATAAACAGATATTCCGAATATCTGCTCAACGAACAGTACGAGCTGTTTGACAGCTTTGAGAGCAGCCATTTTGACAGAATGGCGTATCTTTTCATATACTCCGATGACGAGAAGAAAATCTATAACGGTGCACAACGTTTTATCAGCCATATGCGAGATATAGACGTATCGTGGTGTTCCGATGATGAAATAATCGTCACGCTTAACAAGCTTATCTGTCTGAATACAGAAAATCAGCAGCTATCTGAAAAAGGCAGCCTGAATGAGATTATTTTACCTGAGAAGATAACTTTTCGACCTAATTACTACAAAGTAAATGATGTATATGCACAGACGATAGTTGTTTATGATTATGCAGCGGAAATCGATGACCTCAAGCTGGCTCAAATGGTAATACGATCTGATGATACCATAGTATGGGATATAAGCATATCTGAAAAGGATAAAGTCATAGATGAGATAAGTGCATCCCTGCGTGAGTTAGAGTCACGAGGAGGAATTATTCAAGACGCTGCCGATAAGATAGATACAAATACCGAGTATCAAAAGCTTGAGATCATTTATCAGAACATAAAAAACGGCAATGAGCAGATATATTATGTTACGCTCAGGTACATTCTGAAAGACGCCTCACTTAGCTCCTTGAGCAAGCGTTCAAAAGAGCTAATCCATGAGCTGCAGCTCAGTGGTCTGTCTGCGTATATACCGACAAATACCACACAGCATGAGTTTCTTTCTGTTATCGATGATAAAAGCAACACTATTCAGACACCGTTTCCTGTTTTTGATACACTGTCAAGGCAGTTTCCTTTCTATTATCAGTCACATATCGATGATACAGGACTTTTCTTTGGATTCACGGAAACAGGCGGTTTGAATATTCTAAACACGTTTAAAAGGACAAAGACCCGTAACTCATTCGATCTGCTTGCGTTTGGTCTGAAGGGCGGCGGAAAATCAGTTACTTTCAAATCAATGCTTGAGGATCAGCTGCTTTTGGGCAATAAAGTAATGGTACTCGATATCGAAAGTGAATATCAGCCTATGGCTAAAGTTTACGGCGGACAGACAATAAAAATCAACAGCAGCTCAAAAATAAATCCCCTTCAAATATGCAAGGTAGTCGATGCAAGAGTTGATGATGAAATCTCACCTGAGGACGAGGCAAGAGAGAATTTTGCCACAGAGATGTCACGAATACGCACATTTATGTCTATGTATATACCTGAAATAGATATGTATACTATGGAAATCTTCATGGATCTTGTGACAGAATGTCTATCCGACAAGGGCATTTTCCCCGAAACAGATATAACACTTTTAGAGCCTGATAAGTTTCCCTGCTTTACCGATGTGAACAACAAAGTCACTGAAAAGCTGTCACAAACGGATTCACTGCCTAAAAGAAAATATGACGCATACTGCAATATACAAGTATACATAAAGCAGCTTTGCGGCAAGGGTGCATACGCCGGTATGTTTGACGGGGCAACGAACATTGATGTAAAAAGCAACGATCTTATCATCTTCGATGTTAAGAGCATCAGTGAAATGGCTGACAATGTTTATAATGCACAGTTGTTCAACATACTCACTATAATGTGGGCTACCATATGCAAAAACATAGGATATAATCAAAACGTTATCAATCCATGGGATATGCGAAACGTTGTGTGCCTTATTGATGAAGCACACCGTTTCATTTCCGTAAAATACCCTCAGGTAACGGAGTTTATAGAAAAACTATGTCGCCGTACACGAAAATATTTTGCAGGGCTATGGTTCGCAACGCAGTCGATACTTGACTTTATTCCAGACGGAAATCTTGCGGCAGCTAGCTCGATCAAGGTTATTTTCTCACTTGTCCAGTACAAAATGATACTCAAACAATCGCCGGAAAGCATTGAAATTCTTCATCAAGCCTTTCCTCGTTTTTCATATGCAGAGCTCAGAGAAAGCACAGCATTTGAACCGGGACAAATGCTTTTGTCGTTGGACTCGGACAGAGATAAGCTCCATTGCAGAAGAATATTCGGAGCAAGACAGCTATTGTATATGGGCAATGCTCAGGACAGGATCGAGATCATACACAACTGCTTTTCTCATTATTATAATGAGCACACTAAGCAGGAATACGGTCTTATGCTGAGAAAAATGGACGCTGATTATTTCAGAAAATGCTTTCTTGCAGAAACATATTCTTACCTAAAAATCGAACAGCACATAAGCCAATATATCGACACTGTGATCATTCAAATGGTTGATAATCTTATAAAAGAACTTCTTCAGGCAGCTGGAACGGAGGCGACAAAATGAAAGTAGTAAGTCCAAAAGCGAGCAGTAAGATATATAAGATATTCACTATTGTTACTGCTGTTCTGGCTGTTTTGTTTCTCACATCCAACAGTTGGATAGCCTCACTTACATACAAAAGCAAAAGCAACGGCTATAACAAAACAATGTCACTTAACGGCTATAATATCAAGGTGACAGACGCAGCGTATTACGACAATGTATGCGAATTTGTCATAAAGTGCCGCCTTTCAGGGTCTGACACTGGAGCTACATATCCTGAGGTTACGGCTGTAAATTTTGACGACGACCTTACAGATCATAAGTTCACAGCAGGCAATAAGTATGACGATTATTCAAGAAAGATCACAGTAAAAAATCCGCCGTCGAATTTCAAAATAATGCGTGTGGTTATTAAAACTTCTATGCCTGACACAAAATATGATGACGCATATGACGAGTTTGGTGAGAAGATACCGGCGCACACCGAAAAAGGGAAAACTATCACACTTAGAGTAACTATAGACAGAAAAGATATGCAGACCCACGCCGTGAAAATAGTTCCGGGGTACTCTGAGGAAAGCTCAAATGCGAACACAACAAGCAGTTTATACAACTCTGAAACATCTAAAATCACGAGCCAACAAGCTGTAGCAGTGACAACACAAGCTACAGCACCAACCACACATGATCTGAGTGAAAAGGCTGCCGAAGCATCTCAAACGAGCAGGACTACCACGGAGAAACGACAGCCTGCAACAGCAGAAATGAACACGCAGCCTGCCGAAACAAGGGATTACAATGAGCCTGCATATGCGCCGCCGCAGACCACCGGCACGACACATAAAGAGCCTGCATATGCACCACCGCAAACCACAGCAGCAACACATAATGAGCCTGCACAAGCTGAAACCACCACAACACAGGCAAGGGTATATTCCATAAAACTCACAACAGAATTTGAGTACAATGACGTTCAGATCAAGATAGGCGAGCACACTCAGCTTCGTGCAGAAGTCAAACCCGATAACGCCGTAAATAAAAACGTAAAATGGGAAAGCAACCGTCCAGACATAGCAACAGTCGACAGTAATGGAAGGGTCACAGCAGTTGCAAAAGGCAAAGCTATCATATCCGCAGTAACAGAAGATAAGGGCTTGCAGGCAAGCTGTATGGTGACCGTCAAGGAATAGAAAAGAGGTAATAAAAATGCTATTTAACAACTCGTCAAATAAAATAAGAATCATAGGATTCTTGGTTTCAGAAGTAAAAATCATCAATGCCTATGCAATAGAATTTCTTATAGCCGTACCGAGAAAAGTCAAAAAAGGAGAGCAAGGATTTAATGATGTTTTCACTGTATATGCCAACGAGGCAAGCACGATCTCCTTTGCAAAAAATCATTTGCACAAAGGCTGTGTAGTAGTTGTAAAGGGAGAACTGAGGACCTTTACGGACAAATCAGTGAAGATATGCAGCAGTGATATAACCATTTCGTCACAGAACAAGTGAGGTGAAAACGTTGGAGAATATTCTTTTTGAATACCCGGTACGAGAAGATAACGGTTCATTAGATGAAGAATTTCAGGTATTAAAAAAGCAGCTAACAAAGCTTAAATATGCCGTGATGATATCATCTTTTTGTGCATTGGCGATGTATTTTTTATCTGCATTTTTTGCAAAAGCAGAACTGATTTTTTATTTTCTGACAGCACTTTTTGTGTGTATCGCAATGATAACAGGCAAAATTTTTGTGCGGTATCCTAAACATTTTTTGCACATAAAAGCTACAGAAAATGAACTGGAGATCACATACTATAAAGACAAAAAAAGTACACACACTTTTGCGTATGGTGAAATAGAAGAAATACGTTTTGCAGATAAAAGTTATACGGCTGTCTGTATTAAACGTGAGGGCAGAAAGCCGATATTGTTCGAGCTGAATAAGGATACACCTGAGCAGGGCTTTTTCCTTTTTACTATTCAGAAAATACTGCCTGCTGTTTGCAAAACAAACAGCAAAGAGATAGTAAAAAAATATGGTGATGAAGATGATTATTACAACAGAATTTACGAGGGGAATAATTAAAAATGGATATAAAAATAAGAAATATCTCTCCACAGGTCATAAGCGAGATAGACAAAATAGCCAAACAAGAGGGTGTTTCGCAAAACACCCTTTATAATAAAATCATTTCTGACTATGTCAAATGCAATGACGATTTTGTTATAAACATACTTCCTGCTATCGTTCGTGCGCTTGTAAACAGCGAGCTTGAACGCTTATCTGAGGGAGCAAAAACAACGATAAATAATGTGTATATTGCAGCACAAAAAATGATGAAAACAACAGAAAAAATTGATAATCTGCTTACAGAAACGCTTAAAAATTCAACAGAAAACTCAATTACAAATGATGAAATTTTGAGAATACTCGAAATTTCAGACAAAGATAATTCATAAATAGGGCGGTTTTGTTTACACAACAGAAATATATACAGATTATTACAGCGGCAAAAGTATATACTTTGGATATATTCTTACATAATAAGGGATATTTAATATATCCAAAAGATATATCGACCAAAAAAGCGGATATAAAAAGGATATATAATTGAAATGTCTACCAAAAAACGTATATCAAAAAGATATACTTATAAGTTGCATGGGGGTCATGGCAGCACACTTTAAACCTCGGTTTTACCGAGGTTTACAAACGGCGTGGGGGTCACGCCTTTATGCTCTTGAGCAACCGATTTTAACTTAGAGTAATAGAAATTAAATTCAAAATCAGAAAAGGACTGATAAAAATGCCTGTAAAAAAATTAATTACACTTACAGAGGAAAATTTTCAAAAACTGCAAGAGATACAACGCTTGCGAGGAATTACAACAACGAGCGGCTGCGTGACGGCATTGATAAATGACGCATACAATAGTGACCACGATAAAACCGCCGATGATACACAGCTGAGAGAGATCGCAGCAAATGTAGATAAACTGCTGATGATCGCACGAGAAAGCGAGAGTATGATATATCAGGAGCGTGACGGAATTAATACGCTCCTGCACTTCTACGAAGTGCAGGAATTCCACTCAGCCGACAAGAGATTGAGTGACAGCGAACCTCATGAGGTCATGTCACGATCGAATGACAACTACAAGAGCATCGTACATCAGCGCTCAGTTGATAAGGGTGCAAACTCCCTGCAAGACAAACAGAGTGACTAATAATGACACCAGGAATATTTCACAAATGCAAGTTCGTATACAAATGGCGTATAAGCGGCGACGGCGGCAAAAAGATATTCGATTTTCTGGACTATATGCTGCGTCCGGAGGCGTTCGAGCCCAGCAAGCACGCTGATGAAATGGAATATGTATATTCGGAGTTCATACCAAACGAAAAGAGTCAGGCACAGGATATAAAAAAAGAACGATCCTATGGAGCGTTTACAAGCACTAAAGATAATTTGACCGCCGCTGATCTGGATAAGATACGGCAGCAGGAACGAGCAAGCCGTTCAGAGGGCTGCCCTAAGTATGCAGGTGTTATATCATTTGATAATGCATATCTGCGAAAAAATGATTTCATTGTAGGGAATATGCTAGACAGACAAGCACTTGTGGACGCTGCACGAAAAGGCATTAACGCTATGATAGATAAATCGCAAAAGCTTGACGCCAACAACTGTTACTGGGTAGGTGCTATCCATGTAAACACAGGCAACGTGCACATACATTATCAGCTTGTGGAATATCACCGGCTTGAAGACAGACGCATCACATACAAGAACAGAGGTCAGGACAATGTTGAGCTGGCAGTATTATACGAACTAAAAAGAGTAATGACACACTGCATTGACAAGAGCAAAGCAGCACAAGAGCTTACAAAATTTCAAAGAGATGTACTTGCACCTCATATCAAGTCCGAGTTTGCAGGAAGTATTCAAAAAATAAACGCACTTATCGACAAGATACCTGAGGAGCTTAAAAACAGTGGCAATCAGTGGTGGTACGCAAAGCAAAGTGAACCCATAAAAAACGAAATTCAGAGCTGCATACGGTCTGTAATAGATGAAAACCCCACATTAAGTATTATGTTCGACACATATCTCCATAAGCTTGACGAAATACAGGCAGCGTTGTTTCGCAAAAGATACGGGCAAAATTCAAAGTGGGCGAATTATAAAGAAACCCAGCTTTATGGCGAAAACAAAAACGGTAAAGACGGATTTTATTCACGAGTCGGCAATTCGTTTCTGAACATCTGCCGAGAATACTATATGACAAAGGACAAGAACATACAGATCAACAACATCCCAGAGTCGAAAATGTATCTGTCTGAAAAAGCAAGCGATCCTGTGTCTGAGAAGTTGTGGACTGACACCGGCATAAACAACATATCAGAAAAATCAGACGAGTATCTGCCTGAAAATGAAGATGAAGGTTTCTTAGAGTCTGCTGACATTTTGCAAGACAGCTATGATGAACCACAGGACACAAATATGTATCTGTCTGAAAATAAAAAAGATGATTTTGAGGATGCTATGCCTTATGACTCTTTAGAATACTCTGATATCCCTGATGATTTGGAAATGTACCTATCTTCAAGAAATTATGATGAGTTGTATGAACCAAATGCTCCTGACTACAACAACGGTATTTCCTCGCAGAAATCAAAAGTGTATCTGTCTGAAAATGATAAAAGCGATCAGGCAGTGGAACGTCTACGCATAGATTGGAGCAAGAACTATAAGCTTGCTCTCGACTATATGTACGGAAATGAACAGAACAAATCAGCAGTCATAAAGAAAGACCCCGAAAAAGCTTTTGAAATACTCTCAATAGAAAGCAAAAGCGGAAATATTATCGCAACATATGACATAGGCAAGCTTTATGACAGCCAAATGCTAAAATCCAATGACGGCGATACACTAAGTCAGCAATATTACAGCAAAGCCTTTGAGGATTTTCACAAGCTGCTATCCATAGTAAGCATGAGTAATGACAAACGTGATAATTGGACAAAGTCATATCTCAACTATCGCTTAGGTAAAATGTATGAATATGGGCTTGGCGTTACTCAAGACTATAACTCAGCCATAGAGCATTATAAGCTGTCTGAAAACAAATATGCTTATTTTGCTCTCGGAAACATATACAAATACGGCTCTGGTGTTGAAACAGACTATGCCAAAGCATTTGACTATTATATGCGCTCACTAAGCAGCAAAGGCGGAATGCCGTTCGCAAGTTATGCCGTAGGACAAGCTTATGAACTTGGACAAGGAGTAGAAAAAGACCTATCAAGTGCGCATAATTTTTACGCTGAAGCTTTAAAAGGTTTAGAGAAAGTATTCACGAAAAACCATGACGATAATATCAGCTACAAGATAGGTATGATGTATCTGAATGGCAAAGGAACGGCTATAGACCTTGAACGTGCTGAAAAGTATCTGCAGTTTTCGGCGGACTCCAATAACTATAAAGCACAATATATGCTCGGTAAGCTATATCAGAGCGACAGAAAAAAAGATCTTCAAAAGGCTGAAAAAGTCCTGATAAAGGGTGCTGAAAACGCACAGGATAAAACAGGATTGTGTGAATATAGTCTTGGCAAGCTGTATCTTTCACAAGAGAGATATGACAAGGCGGCATCATACTTAGAACGTTCAGCAGCAAAAGATAATTACTATGCAGCATACACTCTCGGAAAACTGTATCAAGAGCAATTTAACGATAATACACAGGCTGAGAAATACCTTCTTCAAGCTGCCGATCACAAGGACGATACTATGGGTATAGCAGCTTATCGCCTCGGCAAGCTGTATTTAGCTCAAGAAAGATTCACAGATGCTGCTGCGTACCTTCAACGATCTGCGGCAAAAGACAACTATTTCGCCGCCTATGCTCTCGGAAAACTGTATCATGAGCAATTTAACGATAATACACAGGCTGAGAAATACCTTCTTCAAGCTGCCGATCACAAGGACGATACTATGGGTATAGCAGCTTATCGCCTCGGCAAGCTTTATCTGTCTGAAAATAACAGACGAAAAGCATTGCAGTATTTCACGAATGCCGCTGACAAAGATAGCATACCTGGAATGTATGCTGCAGGGAAAATTCTTCTTGATAGCAGAAAATCAACAGAAGTTTCAAAAGGAATACGCTACCTTTCATCAGCCGCCGATAAGGACTTTGAGCCTGCGATATACACTCTGGGCAAATATTATAGCTCATTCAATAATACAAAAGCTAAAGAATACCTTAAGCGTTCTGCGTTTGAATACAACGATCCAAATGCACAGTATATTCTTGGAAAAGTGTATCTGTCTGAAAATAAAGACGAAATGGCAGAAAAGTGCTTCCGTCAGTGCGCTTTAAACGGCAACAACAGTGGACAGCTCGCTTATGGTTTAATGCTGCTTCGTGACGGTCAAAAGAAAGCAGCATATCAATGGCTGAGAAAGTCAGCACGCTCAGGCAATGACATTGCTAAAAAGATAATAAGCGGTAAAAAAGCGGATATACCATTTGAGTTCAGACTTGCGGGCTGTATGCAGGCGCAGAGGACACTTCTTCATAAATCATCAAGTATGCTGCGCAACGCCCTTAAATCTGAAGAAGCAAAAACCGCACGTCTTATGAGAGAATTTGAGATCGAGCAGGAAATGGCGAAAGCAAAAGAACAATATCATAGCATATAAAGGGGAACTAATATGGATCTTGAAAAACTTAAGCGCATAAAAAATCTTATCATCGCAAAAATTCTTTTTGTATTTGGCTGGATCTATGATCTTGCTATGCGTATTTTAAATGCGGTGAATAAAACACCTATTGAAAAAGACAAAGACCGCAGGAACATCAGAGTAAAGCAGTTTGCCATTGCAACATCGGTAGTCTACATTATCATTAACAGCATTTTCATCTATGTTATAAAGTCATTGAGAAGTATAAGCGCCGTCAATGGCAGTGCAGATTATTCAAGAACGCACTTTATGCCGTGGAATATCATTGTTCCACCCGGATTTATGATGTTCATTTTTGAGATAATTCTTTCTCTTATAGTTGGTCTGGGAATAACGGTAAAGCTGCATACACTCTACCGAATGAAAAATGACAGCAAGAACGTTAAGGGTGACAACAAGTTTATGGAGGACAACGAACTGTTAGATCATTTTCTGGCAGTGCCTATGGATAACATCACTTCAGCAGAAAAGGCAGGAATGCTCATAGGAGAAAGCAACGGCGTCTACTACATCGAACCGGGCACATACAACACAATGACCGTAGGTGCTCCACGTTCCGGCAAGGGTGAATGCTACGTGCTGCCAAGCCTGAGGCTTATGGCGAATGCAAAAGAAAAGCCCTCTGTTATCGTTAATGATATGAAAGGCGAGCTGCTTGAACTGACCTATAAGGAATTTGCCAGAAACGGCTACAAGATAGTTACTCTTAACCTTATCGATACTGACCGTTCGGACTGTTGGAACCCTCTTCAGCTTATTATTGACGAGTACCTCACAGCTAAACACGGCAACAATGACTTGTCGCAGACTTCAAAGCTCGTCAGCTCATTCGCTCACTGCCTTACAGACGATACCCAGAGCGAGGCTATATGGACAGACTCCGCAAGGTCGCTGCTCAGTGCCCTTATATACTATTTCTTAGATAAAGGCTATGAGAAAAATGATATGTCCTGCGTTAATATGTTCAGTATCACAACATTCTTTACCGAATTTGGAATTTACAATACTGTTATCGAGGACGAAAGCGGCAACAAGAAAGAAGTCAACGCACTTGATGAGCTTTTCAACGCACTGCCTGTGGGCTGTCTTGCAAGAACATCCTACTCTACGTCAAAGTTTTCTCAAGGCGAAACACGTTCATCGATATATACTGTACTTTCGGGTGACCTTGAGATATTTATGACAGATATGGGTGTGCAAAAACTCACATCGAAAAGTGAGATAAAGTTCAATGATCTTATAGATATCGACAGACCCTGCATTATATATATGCTCGTTCCATATGAGGAAAAATCACGATACGTTATCGCCTCGATGTTCGCAGATCAGTCATTTTTGTATCTCGCAAAACAGGCAAGAAAGTTTCCGGACGGAAAGCTGCCAAGGAAAATAGAGTATATGTATGACGAGTTCGGACAAATGACTAAGCTGCCTGACCTCAGCAGTAAAATGAATGCCTCACCCGGTGCTAACATTCTTTTCAATCTATTTCTTCAGGACTACGGACAGCTTAAGAAATATGAAAAAGAAGAAGATGGCATAAAAGGCGGCTGTAACATTCAGATATACATATTATCTCTTAATGGCAATACAAACAAAGCGTTTTCTGAAATGATAGGCAATGAAACAGTAAACTATTTGACCTTCAGCGGCAGCCTGTACGGATTTTTAGATCACCAGGGCGAACGAGTTGACAGCAAGGCGCTGCTCGATACAACACAGCTCTCAAAGCTGCCGTTCGGCACTGCTATTGTCAAAAAGATGCGATGTGAACCTATAAAGACCAATATTACGCCATATCATCTGCTGCCTAACAAAATGCCACGCATACCTATAGACGAGCTGCCGATAAAATCACGCAACATTGACCTTTCAGCAGCAATGTATCCATATGACGAGCTTTGGGACAGTCTGGGCGTAATAGGTTATCAGTACAGATTAGACAGCCTCAAAAAGACCGCTGAACGTGCTATGAATGACTACTATATGCAGCTAGGCAAGATAGATCAGATAAAGTCAGACGGCAGCACTGTGTCCGAAAGTATGTATAAGGCTGCACTTGAACTTGAGAAAAATGCCGGTGCGGCTCAACGGCAAGTCATAGAATATCAGCAACAGGTACAAAAGCTCAATGAGTTTCGTGCAAACGAGGCACGAAAGATCTTTGCAGAGGCATATGGAACAAGCGGCTCAGACGAAGAAGATGATTACACCGATCAGGACGAGCTCTATTTCCCAGGAGAATACCCGGACGATGGTCCGTATGTCGATATCACTGCCCTGCTATATAAGATCAACGGACTTGTAGGCAGCGAGCTTGGAGGATTTCTTTCAGATCAGAACTATGCCGCTGCAAGGGGCTACATAAAGAAAATACAGAAACGTCCTGATATACGCAGCAATTTTGTTGCCGATGAATGGGCGGCACTGGAACAATACATAAATAACGAGGAATTGAAAAATGCGAATACCTAACAGCTTTGTTACACGTTTTACACAGGCATCAGACTTGAAGCTTGCCTGTGTATTCTATAGTCTTATCCACAAGAATACAAAAAGAAATCTGCTTGGCTATGAGATCACAGTCAAGCAGACGACTCTTGTGTCACTATGCGGCTTTTCGGCATCCACTGTCAAGCGTGCGGTAAGCTCACTGCTCAAAAGTGGGTTTATCAAGTCCCAGAAGCGCCAGACAAATGCTCCCGGAAAGCTTGGCACATATACATACACTATTGATGTCGTATCTACAGCTTCTAAATATTTCACCATGGATAAAAAGCTCATAAGCAGATTGAATGGAAATGAATTCAGAGTTTATGCAATGTGCTGTAAGCTGGCTGACAGCTCGCACAAGAGCTTTTTCCAAAGCTATAATGATCTATCTCAGCTTCTGGGCATGAGCCGTCAGGACGTTCTCAGGACGATAGAAAAGCTTGTAAAAGGTAAGTTCATTCGTAAAAAGAAAATCAGAACTCGTGTAGGTGATTTTACAGACAACACATATACTGTCTGCATATATGTTCCTCACAGCAGAATAAAAAAAGCCCCCCGCCGCTCAAGCAGGAGGCAGAGCATTCATTGTTATACAATGAACACAACCATCAAAAACACAAGTTCATTGTATAACAAAAAATCGGATTTGTCAATAGGTTTTAAGAAAAAAATTCGGCTTTCGGAGATTTTTTTCTTAAAAAGGGGTAGTGGGTAAAATGAACTGTCTATAACTGACCCATTCTTGATTATCTGTCTGAAAACAGATATTTGATGTTTCTGTATCTATACTTGAATTATTTTTTTTAGAATATGCACGCTTTTTATCAAATTTTGCCTTCTTTTTCAGACAGATATTGCTTTGCTGCTGTAAAAATCTCTGCTTTTGTTGTAATATATTATATATTCTAAAAACAAAGGGGATCATTATGACAACTATCGAAGAATTAATCAGCGAAAAGAAAGAGCTTGAAAGGCTTGTGGTAAAGCTTGCTGCGGAAAATCAGCAGCTCAAAGACGAGATTTCTGAGAAAAAGGCAAATGACATTCTGTTTGCAGATCTGATCGAGCAATGGCTCAAAAGCCGAAAGATGGCGGTAAAAATCAACACCTATGAGGCATATCGTTCACAGGTGTATGTGCACATCGTGCCATACTTTCGCAGCAAGAATACAATGCTTTCACAGCTCACGCCCGGTATGCTTGAGGAATATTATCTAGTCAAATACAACGCCGGTCTATCCGGCTTAACGATACGAAAACATCACTCAAACATCAAAATGGCACTTAGCTATGCGGTCAAGAACGGTTTGACAGACCACAATGCAGCCTTGCTTGCGGAGCTTCCCTGCACTGACCGTTACTGTGGAAATTTCATAAGTACAGATCAATTTGAAATAATTCTTAACAAGGTCAAAAATACTGACCTCTACACGCCTGTGTTTCTAGCAGGAACTATGGGACTCAGACGCAGCGAGGTTCTGGGACTGCGTTGGTCAGACATAAACTTTGAAACGCAGACTATGTGCATACAGCATACTGTAGTCAAATGCATTAAAGATCACAAGATAACTTTGGTGTTTTCAGACGTTCCAAAAACCAGAGCAAGCCGCAGAACCTTGCCTCTCCCCTCAGGCGTGCTCAGATACCTCAAGGAGCTTAGGCGCAGGCAGTGCGATAACTACACGGCTCATCGTGACAAGTATTCACGAGAATATCTTAAATACATATGCGTTGACGATATGGGGCTGATCGTCAAGCCCGACGATCTGTCTGTTGGTTTCGGCAGGATAATGGCAGAAATGAATTTCCGCTGCCGTTTCCACGATCTTCGCCACACCTGTGCGTCACTGCTTGTTCAGCACGGCGTTGAGCTAAAGTCCGTGTCGGTCTGGCTCGGTCACAGCAGCATAGCTGTCACCAGCGATATATACACGCACCTTACATATCGTGAAAAGCTGAAAGTCGCTGAAACGATCGATGAGTATATGAAAGATGTCAATGTGTCACCGTGACACATTAGATAATCAGTTTAGCTATAATACGTGTTGACAAAACACGTGCAATGTGATATGATAATTATAGGATATATTCAATATCGAAAGAAGAATAATATGACAAATTTCAATGATTTTCTTAATGCACAACTAACTGATCCTGAGCTTAATGCAGAATATAATTCTATAGAGCCTGAATTTGCAGTAGTTCAAGCGTTAATTGACGTCCGTAAAAAAAAAGGTATAACTCAGCAGCAACTTGCCCACCTTTCAGGTATTGCACAAGGTGATATAAGCAAAATTGAAAATGGAAATGCAAACCCGTCTATAAAAACACTTCAAAGGCTTGCCGCTGCTATGGATAAAAAACTTAAAATTGAATTTGTATAAAATAAAAATCCTTGGTGTGTCACAATGACACACTGTCTAGTGACACAAAAACGGAGTGATTTTAATGTCCAAAAATAAACTTGTTTCTCCTGTTCTCAAATGGGTGGGAGGAAAAAGGCAGCTGTTGCCCTCTATAAAGCTCATGCTACCTAAAAGGATAACCTCGTATTGTGAGCCTTTTGTTGGTGGAGGTGCTGTTTTGTTTGATCTGCAGCCTAAAAAAGCAATAGTCAACGACATTAACATCGATCTCATTCATGTATATACTGTTATAAGAGATGATGTTGACGCTCTTATCGAAATACTTGAAACCTATCCGAATGAGGAAAGTTTCTACTATGAGCTTCGTAATATTGATCGTGATAAATCAAAATACGATAGGCTTAGTGACATCGAAAAAGCGGCAAGGGTTATTTTTCTCAATAAAACTTGTTATAATGGTTTATATCGTGTAAACAATGCAGGAGAATTTAATAGTCCTTTTGGAAAATACAAAAATCCAAATATCGTTAATGCTCCTGTTTTGAAAGCCGTAAGTAATTATTTTAACTCTGCTGAGATAACATTCAGTTCAAACGATTTTGCATTATCACTTGAACAAGTACGGAGAGGAACGTTCGTATATCTTGATCCGCCATATGATCCAATATCAGATACCTCTAGCTTTACTGGTTATTCAAAAGGCGGTTTTAGCAGAGAACAACAGATTAAACTTCGTGAGTGCTGTGATATGCTTAATGAACGTGGTGTAAAATTCATGTTGTCAAATTCTTCAACTGAATTTATAAGAGAACAATATTCTGATTATCATATAACAACTGTACAAGCCAAAAGGGCAATCAACTCAGTTGCAAGCAAACGTGGAGATGTTGACGAGGTAATAATAACAAACTATGAATGACACAGATAAACTTGAACATGAAACCAGGAATGACGCAGCATGGCATTTATTATTTGAAAAATACGATATTCTACATCAAATAGAACAAGAAGGGTGTTTTCAAATATCTGCTACACAAATTAAAGAGTTTCGTGAGCCACGGTTAATGGCAAAATTTGATCACATTATCAATTTGCCTAAATTATTCAAACAAAATAAGCTCTCCATACTTCCTATTACTCGTGGTGATTATATCATTTCTCATTTTGATGCGTATCATAAATTCGAGCCTATGTCACCCGAAGTAACAAGAATAAGCTTACCATACTACATTCAAAGTTTAGATGTAGACTCTATCACCAGTGAAGCAGTTGCTTTAAATTGTGCTTATGTGTCGGGCATAATAGCAGACTTTCTAGAAGATGAGCAACTTGTTCCAACTGTAAGTGGCAGAATGGGATCTGGTAACTTCAATTTTGAGATCAAAGATGTTCTATGCAATGACAAAAGAAACATTGAAGTACATAATTCTCAAATAGAGATAGATGCAGGATATGAGGGATTACAAAAGCTTGCACTAATTGAGGCAAAGCGAGATTTGTCGAAAGATTTTCTTGTAAGACAGCTCTACTACCCTTTCAGGACGTGGAAAGATCGTGTAAACAAAGATGTCAAACCAATTTTCCTTGTGTATTCCAATGGCATATTTCATTTATATGAATATCAATTTTCTGATCCAATGGAATATAGTTCACTGACACTTGTCAAGCAGAAAAATTATTCTGTGGAGGAAGATATGACTATTACATCTGAGGAAATCAATCAATTACTTGACAGTGTACCGATAATTGATGAGCCTGAAATATCATTTCCACAAGCAGACAGTTTTGAACGAGTAATAAATCTATGCGAATTATTAAACGAACACCCTATGACAAAAGATAATATTACAATTAATTACGCATTTGACGAAAGGCAAACAAATTATTATACCGACGCTGCTCGCTATCTTGGGTTAGTTGACAAGCAAAGGAATGATAGCATTACATTTTTCTTAACGTCAAAAGGAAAAAACATTTTAAAACTCAGCTACAAACAAAGGCAATTAGCTTTTTGTGAAGCTATATTATCACATAAGGTTTTTTCAGAAACTCTTAATTTATGGTTTAGTCAGGGAGAAATCAACAAGCATGAAATTGTTGCAATAATGAAACAGTGTAACCTATATAAAGTGAAAAGTGACGAAACATATTATCGTAGGGCTTCAACAATTAGAAGTTGGCTTGAATGGATCGTGGAATTATTATAACGAAAATGACCCCTAGTGTGTCACGGTGACACACTAGGGGTCATTTTGCATTTATATATAAAAGATATATTTCCCGCCATTAATTTCCGCAAAAGTGTTGACAAATTGACAAAATGGTGGTATAATTAATATACAGAGGAAATTTAGAGGGCATAAAAAATCGCACCCTCTAAGGCTTATAAACTCTTGGCGGAGATTATAAGCCCAGCAGCACAGATGTTCGGATCAACTGTGAGCTTTCAGAGAATGCTATCCTCGTGCTCTATTATAGCACGTTGGAAATAGATTGTCAAGGGCTTTTCACGATGTCAAACATCTGGAAAGCTCTTTTTGCTTTTAGCTGCTGATTTTACTTACCAAAAATGCAGCTTGAAAATCGAATATCGTAAGTCCTCAAATAAGATTGAGATGAGGTCAACTGATGTGAAACACAAGCACAACAAGACATTGAGTTGTCTTTAAGTCGCTTTGAGCCATGACGTTCGTTACTGTTCAATCACGCCGATCAGGCATTCTTAACATTACAGAACATGAACACGAGCCAGCCAGTAACAGTTAAGCTAACTGCAAGCCTATGTGCCGACGCCACTATGGATTAACATCAGATGATTCGCCCAAGCTCCACAATGTGCAGCTGCCTTGACAAGGTCTAAGAGCGAAACGAAACAAATGTCACAAAACATATCCTAGCTTGTTACTACAAGCTTTCATATATGCTCAGCAAGGATACTTAAAGATACTTGCTGAGGAAAGTCCACATTTTTTTATATCCTGTGGATTTTCCTTTGTGAGTATCAAAAATGATTGGTGCGCCAGAAGGGACTCGAACCCCCGACCTACTGGTTCGTAGCCAGTCACTCTATCCAGCTGAGCTACTGGCGCATTCAACTCTAATATTATATCATATGCAAGCACCCTTGTCAACAAGTTAATTGAATTTCTCCACTTATTTTACAGAATGTTCACATCGTTTCTCGTAGCTTCACACCTTTATCATCCCTTTAAATGTCATTGTTTTTCACACTTTTTGTCAATCAAGGGTTTGTAATCATTTGTAATACTTTTTCGGCAAACTGCTCTGTTTTTAACCGGAATTTTTGTAGATTATTTATCATTCTATACCCTTGACTTATATTCTGATTGTGGTATAATAGTAAATGTTCAATATTATGTTATGATAAAAGTAACCAACCACAATATATAGTGGTTGAGCAGAATAGAATGAAAGGAAGAGTATAGGTGAAGATAATAAAAAGAAGCGGCGCTGAGAATACGTTCGATAAGGAAAAGATAGAAAATGCCGTTGCGAAAGCTAATATCACTGTGGAGGAAAAGGATAGGCTCTCTGAGGGAGAGATAGGAGAGATAGCACAGAATATAGAAGACAAATGCTCTGAAATGAATAGGGCTATGGACGTTGAAACTATTCAGGACTGGGTGGAAGCCGATATCATGCGCCACGGCAAGTATACAGTGGCAAAGCATTATATCACCTACCGCTATGAGCGTTCTATCGTCAGACAGGCTAATACTACTGACAAGCAGATACTTTCTCTTCTTAACTTCGAGAACGAGGAAGTCAAGCAGGAAAATTCCAATAAGAACCCTACTGTCAATTCAGTTCAGAGGGATTATATGGCAGGCGAGGTCAGCAAGGATATAACAAGAAGATTTTTGCTTCCTGACGATATAGTTGAAGCTCACGAAAAAGGTCTGATACATTTCCACGACGCCGATTATTTCGCTCAGCATATGCACAACTGCTGTCTTGTAAATCTTGAGGATATGCTCCAGAACGGCACTGTCATAAGCGAGGTCATGATAGAAAAGCCACACAGCTTCTCTACAGCCTGCAATATCGCTACACAATCTATCGCTCAGATAGCTTCTTCACAGTATGGCGGACAGAGTATCACACTTTCCCACCTTGCTCCGTTCGTTCAGATATCCCGTGATAAATACCGCCGTGAGGTAAAAAAAGAGTTCGCAGAGCTTAATATCCCTGCCGACGAGGATACTATAAATAAGGTAGCCGAAATGAGAGTAAAGGCTGAGATAGTTCAGGGCGTCCAGATGATACAGTATCAGGTCATCACTCTTATGACAACAAATGGTCAAGCACCTTTCGTTACTGTTTTCATGTACCTTGACGAGGTGCCGGAGGGACAGACAAGAGATGACCTTGCGGCTATCATAGAGGAAATGCTCAGACAGCGTATCCAAGGCGTAAAGAACGAAAAGGGCGTTTATATAACACCTGCGTTCCCTAAGCTAATATATGTCCTTGAAGAGGACAACATAAGAGAAGGCTCAAAATATTGGGAGCTTACAAAGCTTGCTGCAAAGTGTACCGCAAAGAGAATGGTGCCTGACTATATAAGCGAAAAGAAAATGAAGGAGCTTAAGGTAGACAAGAATGGCAATGGTCAGTGCTACCCTTGCATGGGCTGCAGAAGCTTCCTTACAACATATCTTGACGAAAACGGCAAGCCTAAATATTACGGCAGATTCAATCAGGGCGTTGTTACAATAAACCTTGTGGACGTTGCCTGCTCGTCATATAAGGATATGGATAAGTTCTGGAAGATATTTGATGAAAGACTTGAGCTTTGCAGACGTGCGCTTATGCTCCGTCACGAAAGACTTAAAGGCACTCCGTCAGACGTTGCGCCTATCCTTTGGCAGAACGGTGCACTGGCAAGGCTTAAAAAGGGTGAAACAATCGACAAGCTCCTGTTCGGCGGATATTCCACCATATCACTTGGCTATGCAGGTCTTTGCGAATGCGTAAGATACATGACAGGCAAGTCACACACAGACCCTTCAGCAACGCCTTTTGCACTTGAAGTTATGCAGCACCTTAATGACGCCTGCGCAAAGTGGAGAGCAGAAACAAACATAGATTTCAGCCTTTACGGCACGCCATTGGAGTCCACAACATACAAATTTGCAAGATGTTTGCAGAAGCGTTTCGGTGTTATCGAAGGTGTAACAGACAGAAACTACATCACAAACAGCTATCATATCCATGTTACCGAGAACATCGACGCATTTGACAAGCTCACCTTTGAGTCACAGTTCCAGGCTCTCTCACCAGGAGGAGCTATCAGCTATGTGGAAGTGCCGAATATGCAGAACAACATAGAGGCTGTTCTTGCAGTTATGCAGCATATTTACGACAACATCATGTATGCAGAGCTTAACACAAAGAGCGACTACTGTCAGAAGTGCGGTTTTGACGGTGAGATAAAGATAGTAGAAGATGACGGCAAGCTTGTATGGGAGTGTCCGAACTGCGGCAACAGAGATCAGAACACTCTGAACGTTGCAAGGCGCACCTGTGGCTACATCGGCACGCAGTTCTGGAATCAGGGCAGGACTCAAGAGATAAAGGAAAGAGTTTTGCATTTGTGATTTCATAAAAACATTTTGTAGAATTACAATTCATAATGAGATATGACAATTCACAATGAGATATATTTAAAACCCAAAAATTTTTTTGAGCGATTACAATTAAAACCCAAAAATTTTTTCTAGCGAAATCGCAAAATTTTGAACATTATAGCCGTTAAAACTCAAAAGTTCAAAAATCAAAACTCGTCAAAAAAATGAACATTATAGCAAGGAAAACTCAAAAACTCAAAACTGCAAAATCCGAAAATAATGAACATTATTATTGACATAAAACAGCAAACAGCATATAACTATCGGGGCAATACAAAATCGTATTGCCCTGCGTTGTATGTATGAAAGGAGCGGAAAATGAATTATTGTGAGATAAAGAAAACCGATATCGCCAATGGCTCAGGAGTGAGGGTCACGCTGTTCGTATCAGGTTGCAGACACCACTGCAAGGGCTGTTTTCAGCCTGACACTTGGAACTTTGACTACGGCAAGCCTTTCACCGATACCACCGCAGACGAGATAATTAACGCCCTCTCAAAGGGCTATATAAAAGGACTTACGCTCCTTGGCGGCGAGCCTATGGAGCCTGAGAACCAGCCTGAGCTTACAAAACTCCTCCACCGTGTGAAAACCGAACTTCCCGACAAGGACGTGTGGTGCTACACAGGCTGTACCCTTGAAACTGACCTGCTTGCAGGCTCAAAGTCCCCATACAGAACACAGTACACAGACGAAATGCTGAGCCTTATCGACTACCTCGTTGACGGCGAGTTTGTTCTCGAAAAGAAAAACATCTCACTGAAATTCAGAGGGTCTGAAAATCAGAGGATACTACATAAAGAGGACGGGGTTTGGGTGAACAGCGAAGATATATAACTATAAAGATATTGGAAAAGCGACCGCATTTTGCCTGCGGTCGCTTTTTTTATTTGCAGTCCAGACAAACGGACAGTTGATGTGTTATAATATAGTCAAATAAAGAAAAATGGAGGAATATATCAATGAGTTCCATAAACCTTGAAAACCTGACTATGCCCGAATCGACACGCTGCGCCTATCTATTTAGATATTTATATGAACTTGAAAGCGTAAAGCTTCCCAAAAACGCAACGATCATTCATTCTTTGATCTTTGACGAATGCTCCAAGCTTAAAAATGTAGACATTCCTGACACAGTAACTACCATTGGCTTTTGTGCATTTCAGGATTGCGGCATTGAAAGCATCACTCTCCCCGACACAATAACTTCTATTAGCTTTGGAGCATTCCAGGCTTGCAAAAACCTTGAAAGCATTGTACTTTCAAACCAACTAGACGAAATAAGTGAACAGGCGTTTTGGCGATGTGTCAGCCTTAAAAGCATAAATATTCCAGATTCAGTAAAGATCATTAGCTGCAAGGCGTTTTATGAGTGTAAAAAGCTAAAAAGCATAACTCTCCCAAACTCACTGACAATTATTGGTGAAGAAGCTTTTGGAAACTGCACCGACCTTGAAAGTATAACCATCCCCGATTCTGTAACAATAATTGACAAAGGCGCATTTAAAGGTTGCACCAAACTAAAGAATATAACTCTTCCAGGCTCACTGACAACTATTAGCAAAGAAGCGTTTTGTAATTGCACCGAGCTTGAAAGTATAATTATACCTGATTCTGTAATAAGCATTGACAATGCCGCATTTAAGGGTTGCACCAAGCTAAAGAACATAATTCTCCCAAGCTTATTGACAGCTATCGGCTTTGAGGCGTTTAGTGACTGCACCAGTCTTGAAAGTATAAATATACCAGATGGAGTAATTTCTATATGGGAAAAGGCTTTTGAGAACTGCACAAGCCTCAAAAGCATAAAAATACCTGATTCAGTAGAGGACATTGGCTTCTATGCCTTTAAAGGCTGCAAAAATCTTAAAGACATAACTATCCCAAATAGCGTTACGCTCATAGACCTGAGCGTATTTGAAAACTGCGAAAGCCTTGAACACATAAAACTGCCTGAGACGGTAACTGAGATACGCAATAGTGCGTTTGAGGGTTGTAGAAGTCTTAAAAACATCACTCTGCCTGACACAGTTAAAGCCATAGGCGAACATGCTTTCAGCGAATGTACGAGCCTTGAAGACATAAAAATACCTGAATCTGCAAAGGGCATAGGATGCAATGCCTTTAGTGGGTGCAAGAAACTTACAGACATAACTGTCCCAAATGGTTCGCTTGTCATATGCGACAGCGAATTTGAAAATTGTGAAAGTCTAAAACAAGTAAAGCTACCTGACTCAGTAAAGAAAATAACCAATTGTGCGTTCTCAGGTTGCCGAAGCCTTAAAAACATTACCCTGCCTAATACGTTAATAAGCATAGGGTGTTATGCTTTCGATGAATGTACAAGTCTTGAAAGCATCGAGATACCATATGGCACAACTGATATTGGACATTATGCGTTTCATCAGTGCGAAAGTCTTAAAAGCATAACTCTTCCTAATTCATTATATTACATTGGCGAACACGCATTCAACAATTGCGAAAGCCTTGGACACATAAAGCTGCCTGATTCAATAGATAATATATACAATAATACTTTCGCAGGCTGCAGTAGTCTTGAATACATCACCATTCCCGACGCAGTCAAAAGCATAGGCAGTTATGCTTTCAGCGAATGTAAAAGTCTTAAAAACCTTGAGATACCATATGGCGTAACAGATATAGGCTTCATGGCATTTTATAACTGCAAAAATCTTAAAAACATAACTATCCCGACTTCATTAAATTACATCAATTCATACGCATTCAGCGAATGTGAAAGCCTCGAGACCGTGACCATAATATCAGACTGCACCAGCAAGATCATAGACGTAAGAGAACTTGATCTTGACACCATGGATCAGTGGATATTCCTCTATTTCTGATGAACTGACCCCAAAAAGTTAGACAAAGATTCAAAAGAAAATTTATGCAAAGCGACTAAGAAGAATCTTGGCCGCTTTTTTATTTGCAGTCCAGACAAACAGACAGTTGATGTGTTATAATATAGTCAAATAAAGAAAAATGGAGGAATATATCAATGAGTTCCATAAACCTTGAAAACCTGACTATACCGAAATCGACAAACTGTAGCTTTCTGCTTAGCGATTGCCCTGAGCTTGAAAGCGTAACGCTCCCCAAAAACGCAACGATTATTCATTCTTTGATCTTTGGCGAATGCTCCAAGCTAAAAAATGTAGACATACCTGACACAGTAACTACTATTGGTTATGGAGCATTTAGAGGCTGTACCAGCCTTGAAAGTATAACCATACCCGATTCTGTAAAGCGCATTGGCAACTGCGCATTCCTTAACTGTCCTGATCTTAAAAGCATAATTATACCCGATTCGGTGACACGCATCGGAGAGAGTGCGTTCATGAGTTGTACAAGCCTTGAAAGCCTCACGCTCCCTGATTCTGTAACGAGAATAGATTATATGGCATTTGCTTCATGCAAAGGATTGAAAAATATAACTATACCTGACAGCGTGACGGATATAGGAAGCGAGGTGTTCAATGGTTGTACCAGCCTTGAAAGCATTACGCTCCCTAATTCCATAACGAGAATAGAAAATAAAGCATTTGCTTCCTGCGAAAGATTGAAAAATATAACTATACCTGACAGCGTGACGGATATAGAAAGTGAAGCGTTCCATGGCTGTACCAGCCTTGAAAGCATAAAATTACCTAAGTCCTTAGAGAGCATTTACCACAATGCCTTTAATAAGTGCAAAAAGCTTACAAGCATAACTATCCCAAATGGCATTACTGTCATATGCACCGGCGTATTTGGAGATTGTGAAAATCTTAAATATGTAAAGCTCCCTGACTCACTAAAGAAAATAGCCAGTGTTGCATTCTTTGGCTGCCGCAGTCTAAAAAACATCACCCTGCCCGACACATTAAAAAGCATAGGCGATTATGCTTTCAGCGAATGTACAAGCCTCGAAAGCATTGAACTTCCCCTTGGTGCAACAGACATTGAAAATTTTGCATTTCATCAGTGCAAAAGCCTTAAAAGCATAACTATCCCGAATTCAGTGTTCATCATTGGCGCACACGCATTCGACGGCTGTGAAAGCCTTGAAAACATTACGCTCCCTAATTCCATAACGGAAATAGACTCCTTTGTATTTCATGGCTGTCAAAGCTTCAAAAGCATGATCATACCCGATAGCGTGACAGCTATACATAGCGATGCGTTCGAGAAATGTTCCAGCCTTGAAAGCATAAAAATACCTGAGTCCGTAGACAGCATTGAATGGAATGCCTTTAAAGGGTGCAAAAAGCTTACAGGCATAACAATCCCAAATGGTGTTACTGTCATAAGCGACAGCATATTTGAAAATTGTGAAAACCTTGAACATATAAAGCTCCCTGATTCATTGGAGGATATATGTGATAATGTGTTCCAAGGCTGTCATAGTCTTAAAGAGATAACTCTGCCTGATACATTAGAAAGCATAGGTAAAAAAGCGTTCTGCGAATGTAAAAGTCTTGAAAACCTTGAGATACCCTATGGCACAGAACGTATTGGCTCTTTTGCATTTTATCAGTGCAAAAACCTTAAAAGCATAACTATTCCAAATACATTATATTCCATTGGCAACAACGCATTCAGCGATTGTAAAAGCCTTGAAACAGTGACCATAATATCAGACTGCACCAGCAAGATCATAGACGTAAGAGGACTTGACTTTGACACAATGAACAGGTGGATATTCCTCTATTTCTGATTACTCCGCCTTGACAAAGCGTTGCTGATAAGATATAATGAAATTATTGTAGTAAAATTATAGAAGAATGGAGTACCTGATATGGGAAAAATAACATGGAAAAGCACATTTGAAGATGTGCAAAAACTGTTAGAAAATGGTGACGAAACGTTTATACAACAGATAAAATACTTGAATAGTAAGCAATTTCAAACAGAAACAGATAAGGGTTATCGGCAAAGAAATTTCCATTTTTTCATGGCGATAGTTTTGCAGGGGGTACAGTCAACAAAAGACAAAAAACATATCTTGAATTTTCTTCATATATTGTATCCTGACCCCAATAAAAAAACCTATGAAAATCCTTCAACGTGGTCAAGAAATGCTGGTAATTTTGTTGACGGGAAGGGAAATAACCTTGTTACAAAAATAAATGATGCCTTAAGGTTAATACCTAAAGATACCGAAATGGACGTTTTTAGAACGGGTGATTGGGTCAATTTTAAAGACAGCAGTGGAAAAGCTATCTTTAGGGACGCCAATAATAACATCATATTTATTGACGGCGAACAAAGAGCCAAAGAGAAAATGAAACAAATAGCAGAATTTCTAATAGACAACGTCCAAATCACATCTGGCGGAGGTTTTTCACTTATGGTAGATACATATTCACTGTTAAAAGCAAACAAACAGCTCATTTTAAACGGCGCACCTGGCACAGGAAAGACCTTTTCCGCAAGAAATGAAATTGCCGACAAGCTGTTGGGACAAAACGCCGATAAAAAAATCCAAATGGAAATGGTGCAGTTCCACCCCTCATATGACTACACTGACTTTATAGAGGGCATAAGACCAAACCTTGCAAACGAAAGCATAGGTTACACATTAAAAAACGGCTCTTTCAAGTCATTCTGTAGAAAAGCAGGAGTTATAGAGCGTATAAAGGCTTCAGGCCAAAAGGTGACGGAAGACACCATAAAAGAGTTTCTCTCTGACGAGGATGGATCTATTGTTGACTTCTGGATAAACAAGATAAAAGAGGAAGGCTTTGATACAGAAAACATCGACCCAGCCGACCTCCCTCCTTTCCTTTTTATCATTGACGAGATAAACAGAGCGGAAATATCAAAAGTCCTTGGTGAAACCATGTTCTGCTTGGACGCAGACTACAGAGGAGAAAAAGGCAGGATAGCTACGCAGTATTCTGCACTGGCAACTGACAAAACATTCTATATAAATATGGATAACGATAAGTTCTTTATCCCCTCAAATGTGTATATCATAGGCACAATGAACGATATTGACAGAAGCGTAGAGGTCTTTGACTTTGCTTTAAGAAGAAGATTTGCTTGGCATGAAGTCACCGCAGAAGCCGTAATGGATAAGGTCTTAAAGGCAATGGGCGTAGATAATGCGCTTGGCAATGATTATGATGATTATGTATCAAAGATAACAGCCCTCAATAATTCCATTGATAACACCCTTAAACTTAACAGACATTATCACCTTGGTCCGTCATATTTTGCAAAGATACTGCTGTATCTTGACGGAAATGGCTACAAAAAAGCAAGAGAAGAAGTGTGGGATAACCACCTCTCTCAGATATTGTATGAGTATGTAAAGGGCAAGAGAACTGAAAGCGAAGTAGAGAAAATAGGTGAAAATTTTAAGGCTTGATCGGAGGAGCAAAATGGATAATCATATAACGATCAGTCTTAAAGATAACCAAAGCTATGATAAAGCGTATTCATTGGTCTATGATGATGAGGCAACTGATGAAAAGGAAATACCCGAAAGCTATTGGGAGGATATCAAGCAGGTCAGCGACCTAAATCAGATAAAGGGCAGTAATATCATCACCATACCTTCTCAAAGCCGAAACAAAAACAAAGAGATATTTTCACGAGTCAATGACAAGCTTTTCACCTACAATTGGGTGGGCGTGCTGTCCTGCAGAAGCAAGGGTGAAGAAAGTGAAGCTAACTACCGAATAGAGATAAGGTCACGCTTTGACAAGGACGATAAACAGTATTTCCTGCTCTATCTATTGTGCAGTGTATGCGGCATAAACGTTTTTGACCTGAGCGTAAACAGCGAATCAGAAAGCGACTATACTGCCATAATGGTGCTTCTGTTTCTTATGAAGCTTATGGAAGCCTACGAAGACGGAATATACAAAGAGTATGTGCGAAAGAGATACAACGAGTATGACTTCAAGGGCGTTATGGATATCAACAGGCACATAAAGATAAACAATCCCTTTTTAGGAAAGACCGCATATTCCACAAGAGAGTATTCCTACGACAACGATATTCTATGCCTCATACGCCAAACTCTCGACTATATCAAAGACTATTTCCCCGACATTTTGAAAGGCTATCTCAACAACAACGTTATCCTCAACGAGATAATAGACGCCATAGAAAATGCAACGCCCTCATATCGAATGAACGTGAACTATTCCGACTCCATGAAGTGCAGAAGAGAGATAACCCACCCTATGTATCAGAAGTACGAGGACGTAAGAAAGCTCGCATTGATGATATTGCAGGAATCAGGTCAGAACGTGTTTGACGATAAAGAAGAAGACACCTTTGGCATACTCATTGATATCTCATGGCTGTGGGAGGAGTTTATCGCTGTCAAGCTGTTGAACGAATATAGCTATGAACATTTGCTTACCGACAATTCCAAAGGAAGCCTGCAATGGTCTAATAAAGAATATTGGTATCCTGACTACATAGAAAAGGGCAAATCCGATTCCAAAAGAAACGTATTTGACGCAAAATACAAGTTCTGGGAATGGAATAAAGACGCTGATATCCACCAGCTATTGTCATATCTTTTCCTGACAGGCGGTGACACCTGCGGAATAATCTATCCCTCTCAGGAAGAACATTGTGTTTTTAGTTTTAAGAAAATTAATTCATTTTCATCATTTTATAAAGCCGTTCCTACGATATACAAGCTTCCCCTTTTTATTCCGTCAAGCGAATACGATGACTATGGAGAATATTACAAAAAAATCAATATATCCATACAAGCATGGAAGCAAAGCTTCTCAGCACAGATAGCCACATCTTAATAAAACAAAACCGCTCCCCGTGACATCACGAAGAGCGGTTATTTTTATCGCGTAGGTGCGACCTAAGGTCGCCCACCTATGAAACTTTTATAAGATAACTCTACAGCCTTACTTTTCAGACTTTGTAAAGAATATCGCCTTTATAAGCTGGATAACGAGCATAGAGCCAAAGCTTAGAATGTATATCCATGCAAACTGCATACCTGTCATGTCTGCTATCTTGAAAAGTCCTTTAAGCGGTGGAACAAGCAGAACGGAGTTTAAAAATACCATTCCAAGACCGAACGCCATAAGACCGAACTTGTTGTTGAAAAAGTCCTTTGAGAAGATAACAGGACCTTTTTCCTTGCACGAGAATCCGTGGAACAATCTTGCAGAGCAAAGCACTGCGAATGCCATCGTCATACCAAGAGCTGCGCTTGTCTTGTTTCCCATAAGGAAAGCCGAAGCTACCGCTATCGCTATAACTACGCCATACAATGCTATCTCACCCAGGAAAGGACGTGTGAGTATAGATTCATTTGCGTTTCTTGGCTTGCGTTTCATGACCTCTTCGGAGTGAGGTTCAAGACCCAAACCGATAGCAGGAAGCGAGTCTGTAAGCAGATTAATAAACAGCAAATGTATTGCCGCAAACGGAACAGGAAGTCCAAGCAGTGAGTTGAAAAGCACCACAAGAATTGCCGCAAAGTTGCCCGAAAGCAGGAAGAGTATAGCCTTTTTAATGTTCTCGTAAATGTTTCTGCCGTTTCTTATGGCCTTGACTATAGTTGCAAAGTTATCGTCTGCAAGCACCATTGAGGCAGCATCCTTTGAAACCTCAGTTCCTGTGATGCCCATTGCAACGCCCACATCAGCCTGCTTTAACGCAGGTGCGTCGTTCACACCGTCGCCTGTCATGGAAACTATACAGCCGTTTGCCTGCCAAGCCTTTACGATCCTTATTTTATGCTCAGGTGTAACACGAGCGTAAACAGCCTTGTCCTTTACAAAGTCAACAAGCTCTTCGTCTGAATAAGCGTCAAGCTCGTGACCCTCAACAGCCTTTGAGTTGTCGTCAAGAATACCTATCTCACGGGCAATAGCTGAAGCCGTAACGATATGGTCGCCTGTTATCATGACTGGCTTTATGCCTGCCTTGCGGCATTCCGCAACAGCCGCCTTTGATTCCTCTCTCGGAGGATCCATCATAGCAATAAGACCGACAAACTCCAATCCGTCCTCGTCCTCTGGACATACGGTATCCTTGTCAAATTTTTTCTCTGCAAATGCAAGTATACGCAAACCTTTTTCCGAAAGCTCTGCCACACGCTGAGTTATAACAGCCTTTTCCTCATCGCTTGAAGTTATCCTGTTTATGAGAACGTCAGCCGCACCCTTTACATAAAGCACCTTTTCGCCGTCGATAACGTGCAGAGTTGACATAAGCTTTCTGTCTGAATCAAATGGTATCTCAGAAATTCTAGGGAGATCTTCCCTCACCTTGTCAGTGTCGATACCAAGCTTTGTGCCGAAATTGATAAGAGCCGTTTCTGTAGGGTCGCCTATCTCAACGCCGTCCTTACAGCTTGAATCGTTGCAAAGGATCATGGCTCTTGTCATAGTCTTGACCTTTTCATCGTCAAGATCAACAGCGTCAGTGTCGATTATCCTGCCATCTACCATTATTTTTCTAACTGTCATCTTGTTCTGTGTCAGTGTACCAGTCTTGTCAGAGCATATTACAGAAACACTGCCCAAGCCCTCAACAGCTTGAAGCTTTCTTATGATAGCGTTTTCCTTTGACATTTTCTGTGTGCCGAAAGAAAGCACAATAGTAACGATAGAGCTGAGAGCCTCAGGGATAGCCGCAACAGCAAGTGCGATAGCGAACATGAACGAATCCATAAGCTTGCCGCCACGAAGCACACTAAGTCCGAACACTACTGCACAGACAATAAGTATAGCTATAGAAAGCTTCTTGCCGAACTCGTCAAGTGTGTTCTGGAGAGGCGTTTTTCTCTCTGATGCGTTCTGGATAAGCGAAGCTATCTTGCCCACCTCAGTGTCCATACCAACCTCAGTGACAAGCATTTTTCCTCTGCCGTATGTGACAAAAGAGCCTGAATAAACCATGTTAGCACGCTCAGCAAGAGGCTTTTCGCCCTCTATATCGCTCATATCCTTGTCGATATTAACGCTCTCGCCTGTGAGTGCCGACTCGTTCACCTGAACAGACGCACATTCTATCAGCCTGCCGTCTGCACATATCTGGTCGCCTGCTTCGATAAGAAGAATGTCGCCCACTGCGATCTCCTCAGATGGGATAATGACCTTTTCACCGTTACGAAGCGCCTTAGCCGTCGGTGCAGAAAGCTTTTTAAGGTTCGTCAGTGACTTTTCAGCCTTGACGGTCTGAACTGTACCCAAAATAGCGTTCATTGTGATAACAACGAGAATTACCGCACAGCTCTCAACGTCTTTCATGAAAGCTGAAACTATCGCAGCAATAATGAGTATAAGCACAAGGAAGTCCTTATACTGCTCTAAAAAAATCATGGGAATGGACTTTTTCTTGCCCTCCGTGATAACATTTCGTCCGAACTTTTCGCAGTTTTTCACTGCCTGCTCGGTTGAAAGACCATTTTCACCTGATGAAAACTCAGTGTAAAGCTGGTCAAGTTTTTTCTGATACTGCTTCATAAAATACCACCTTTTTTATTTTTTCCTGTAAGCATTGCCGATATACCCTTCTAAGCCTCCTTTTCTCATAGGCTCAGTAAAATAAACGCATAAAAAATCGGCAAGACGTTTATTGGGTAAACTGCGCCTGTGGCAATTTAATCAATAAAAGTCTCGCCGTTTAGATATGCAGCGGTCCCTCATCGGAACGTACTGACGCAAACATAAACGGATCTCTCCGCCAGCTACTCTCTTTTACTATGAGGTTATTATAACCTATATTTTTGATTTTGTCAATAGTTTTTTATATATTTTATTGTAAATCTGCAACTCATTTGCTTGATCTCATTTTCAAACACCGCCCTTGATTATTATTCCAAAAGGTGATATAATAGCATTGGTGATAATAATGAAAAGGAAAATACTTGTAGGTCTGCTTACCGCCGTTATCTTTTTGGCTTGCGCCCTTGTGATAAATATAACCCCAAAGGTGGAGAAAGGTTCAGTTGTGCTGACCTGTGACGGAAGCAAATATGAGCTTCCCGGCACTGAAAAGACACGATACTGCAATGGCAAGAGCGAGAGCCTTTCCGCTGAAAAGAGCTTTGAAGATCTGCTCTCCTCTGTACCGTCATTTAATATAAAGGCAGATGTAGATAAGGACGGCAATGTTACCCTTAAAACCCCTATGTCCGTAGAAGCCACAGGGGACAGGCTCGGTGACGTGCTTTACACTGTCTACAGCTATGACGGAAAGGTGCTTGCCAAGGAGTCCAAAAAGCTGGAGCTTCCAAAAGAGGATATTGACGGCTGTCTTGTGAAAATAAAAATTACATGGGGCAAGAAAAACACAAGCTATCTTGAAGAAGATTACTGGTTTGCCGCAATGTACAATACCGAAAGATAAACATAACATCAAAACGTAAGGGCGACCTCTGGTCGCTCACTTTCTTTCTGTAAACTTTCAAACAACAAAACGTCGGACGAATTTGAAAACGTCCGACGTTTTTTTTAACATATTTGAAATCCTATTATGCCCACCATACAAATAACGCTGCCGATAAATCTCAGCTTTGTGATAGGCTCTTTTCTTATGAGCGCTATAACAAACAGCGAACACAGTATCATAGGCTGGATAAATGACGCACTCGCAAGGCTCACAGCAATAACAGCGTTCTCCGCAAGCAGACCTGCCACATTCGGAATCTTTGTAAGCACAACCACCCATGCGCCCTTTTGATTTTTCTTGAATATCTCCAAAGGCTTTGCCCTTGGCAGAAGTATGATAGCCATAAGTATAAGCGCAAAGAACAGCGCCATGGTCGAGGATATGTAATTCTCTGACGCTCTTACAACTATGCCGTAGCCGTATCTTGCCAGCAGATAGAACACCAGAGGAACAACTATCCTGCGGTAATTTATATTGCCGCTGTCCGTTCTGCCTGATTTTGCGATAAAAACAAGTCCTGCAACAGTAAGCACAATAAAAAGAAACTTGAAAATGCTCGGCTTTTCACCAAGGAAAATATCCGTTGCATAGGACATGAAAAGGGTGATACCAAGCCAAGCCTTAAGCTCAAAGGCTGATATTTCATCAAGGATAATAGCCGAAAGCTTAAATTCAAGGATTTTCGACAAGCACAGCAGACCTATCGCCGCAAAGGACTGCCAGCTAAGCGTAATAGTCCTGTCGAGGAAAGGCAGACAGCAAGCCATGAAAACAGCCGTTGCCGCCGCCATTAAGAATCCAAGCTCATCGCCGTTGAATTTTGCCGTTGAAACGGCGTACTTGTCACTAAGGGAACATATTGTGTAGCATACAACTACAAGTATAAGCAAAAACATTATTTTTCTTCTTCCTTACTCTATGATTTTCTAAGACCTGTATGCTGTGAAACATACGAAATAACGGGCGACCCAAGGTCGCCCCTACGCAAAGCCGATTTATCAGTTCTTTTTATTTTTCACAAGCCATACTACCGCCAAAATACCAAGTATCACTGAGAACAGAGTAGCAACAGCAAGACATATCCAGCTTGCATACTGACTTTGTATAAATTCGTTCTGCGATTGGCTTCCTATAAGGGTATCTACCCCCGATTGCGAGCCTAACGCTGAGAACAGTATTATAAATGCCATTCTCACATTCATTACGCAGGCTATAACGCTGTAAATATGCACTATACCCTGAAAAAGACACACTCCGCAGTCGTCCTTTACATAGCTTTTCACTCCAAGCACCGCACATACCACCGACACTGCCGTGTAGATAATGAACGTCGCAAAAAGCACTATCGTTGGCACTTTTGCCCCCTCGGTTTTCACTATCATGCTCATAAGCCCAGCCATACACCCCATGAACACAGTCGCTGCCGCAAGCCCTGCAACAGACCATTTTCTGTATAAAAGTTCTGACTTTTTTATCTGCTCTTTCTTTATCTGCTTAGGCATTTTCTTCCTCCGCCTTCTTGCTTTCAAGCTCCTCATCAGATATCTTGAAGCGTATCCTGTCTATTTTCTGCTCGTCCTCCATTTTCACTGTCATCTCAAAAGGCGGACAGCTTATAACTTCATTCTGCTCAGGAAGTCTGTCAAGCATATCCATTATCCAGCCACCGAGAGATGTTCTTTCGGTTTCGATAGTGTCCTCCGGCAGTCCTATCCTGTCAAGAAAATCCGACACCGAAAGCTCCGCCGACGCCTCATAAACGCCGTCGCTTATTTTCACAAGGGAGGTATCCTCCTCGTCGCTTTCATCATAGATCTCGCCCACAAGCTCCTCTATGATATCCTCAAGAGTACAAATACCCTCCGTGCCGCCATATTGGTCAAGCACCACCGCCATATGCACCTTTTTACGCTGCATCTGCTTCAGGATCTCAGAGATCTTGCGGTTTTCAGTTATGTAAAGTGGCTTGTTCATTATAAGGCTTATGTCCGTCTTGCCCTTGAGATACATTTCAAAAAAGTCAGCCTGGTGGATAAGTCCCACAATGTGGTCTATATCCTTGTCATACACAGGAAGCCTTGAAAACTTTGTCTGCACAAAGCGTTTTTTTATGCTCTCCATATCCTCATGAAGCTCAACACCCTCGATATTTACTCTAGGCACAAGTATCTCGCTTATGGTTATTTCGTCAAAATCAAGTGCCGAACGCACAAGCTCCGACTCCTGCTCTTCAAGTACGCCCTCGTCCTGAATCTCGTCTATGATATATTTAAGCTCTTCCTCAGTAACAGACGGCTCGCTGTTCTTGTTGCCCACAATCTTTGAAACGCCGCTTTTTATGCCCATAAAAACAGCCGTAATAGGTGTGATGATGAACATGAATGCGGAGAGCGGAGCCGCCATAAGAATAGAAAACCGCTCAGAATTCTCCTTTGCAAGGCTCTTAGGCAAGATCTCACCAAAAATAAGCACAAGCACTGTCATGACTACGGTAGCCAGACCCACGCTTCCCTTGCCGAATTTCTCGGTAAAAAGCACCGTTGCAATAGAAGATGAAGAAATGTTCACCACGTTGTTTCCTACAAGTATAGCAGTGAGTGCCTTGTCAAAATTATCGCATATGTTCATTGCCTTCTTTGCAGACTTGTTTCCGTCGTCTGCAAGTTTTTTAAGCCTTATCCTGTTGCATGAAGAAAACGCTGTCTCCGTTGCAGAACAAATAGCAGACAGCATAAGAAGCACAGCGATGATAACAACTTTCATAAAATAAAATTATCCTTTCAGGTCAGAGTATAAATTTGCTGCCCTAGTTATAAAAATAGCACTAAAGGCAGTCATGAAAACTGACTACATATAGTTATCATAACATATTTTTTAACCAATTGCAACAGTATTATTGAAAAAACGATGTAAAAGAGTTATAATATTCTTTGTGTTCATAATATTCATATGCACAAAAGGAGATAACAGAAATGGCAAAGAAAGATAAGGACATTTTCGACAAAATAATGGACTGGAAGATATTCGGCTGGTTCAGACCATTTTACGTCAAAAACAAAGAAATGCTTTTGTATCTGTTTTTCGGCGTACTCACCACCGCAGTCAGCTTTGTGACCGCAGGCATCTCAAAAGTGCTTTTGGAACAGGCAGGCATAGGCAAGGGTGGTGTTTCCACTGCAAGTACTGTCATATCATGGATATGTGCGGTAACATTCGCATATGTCACAAACAGGATATGGGTTTTCGAGTCTGAGGCAGAGGGCAAAAAAGCGATAATCTCCGAAGCGGCTTCATTTTACGGCGGAAGGATATTCACTCTTCTCGTAGAAATGTTCATGATGTGGCTCGGCTACTCACTTCTCAGCTTCAACTATTGGGTAACAAAGATAGTGGCAAACGTTGTTGTGCTGATACTTAACTATGTCATTAGCAAGCTCGTGGTATTCAGAAAGAAATAAGCATACAAAAAAAGCTGTCAGATCTGACAGCTTTTTATTTTGCCCCAGTTGCCACATTGCAACTGATCAATCTCTATACATAAGCGTGACCGCCATTCCGTTTATCACACCCACTACAACTCCGCACACAATGAAAAACACCTTGATAGGCAGGTCAAGCAGAAGCGAGATAAGCCCGAACACGATAACGAACGCCATTGCTCCGCCTATCTGCACAAGAAACTTTCTTTTCACAAGCACAGGAAAACGCTCAGCAAGCTTTGCGGTCTTGTTACCCTTGTGGTCAATTATCCTGTAAATAAGCTGAGTCAGTGCCATTGGTATTCCGATAAATAAAATTGCTGTTATAAGTTTGTCCATTTTAAATTCCTCCATTTTTCACTTAAATTATAGCTTTTTTTGTATCAAAAAAGGCTGCCCAAGACGCAGTTCGTCCATGGGCAGCCTCATTGCTGCATATAAAATTTCTTTTATCAACAATTAAAGAACTCTTACGCCAACAACGCCCTCGATAGACTTGAAAGCGTCAGCGTCAACGTCGCCTGTAACATCGAGCATTGTGTAAGCCCAGTCTTTCTTAGACTTGTTTACAAGGTTCTCGATATTTGCGCCCTTGTCAGATACAACAGATGTGATCTGTGCGATAAGTGCAGGAACGTTCTTGTGAAGCACGCAAACAAGGTGGTCGCCTGTTTTAGCAAGCTCTGCATTAGGGAAGTTTACAGAATTCTTGATAGTTCCCTTCTCGATATAGTCGATAAGCTCGTGAGCAGCCATTGTTGCGCAGTTGTCCTCAGACTCAGGTGTGGAAGCGCCAAGGTGTGGCAGAACGATAACATTCTCCTCGCCAAGAACAACATCATCTGCAAAGTCTGTTACATACTTTGCAACCTTTCCGTCCTTGATAGCCTTTACAACAGCCGCACTGTTGATAAGCTCGCCTCTTGCAAGGTTGATAAGACGAACGCCGTCCTTCATCATTGCTATCTGAGCTTCGTCGATAGTGTTCTTTGTGTCAGGTGTATAAGGAACGTGGATAGTGATATAGTCACTGTTCTTGTAAATATCGTTGATATCAGCAGTTACCTTTACAGCAGGCTCAAGCTGGATAGCTGCGTTTACTGAAAGGAACGGGTCATAGCCGATAACGTCCATGCCAAGTGCAACGGCTGCGTTTGCGATCTTTCCGCCGATAGCACCAAGACCTATAACACCAAGAGTCTTGCCCAATATCTCAGGACCTGCGAACTTAGACTTGCCGCCCTCAACTGTCTTTGGAGCGTCAGGAGTGCCCTTGAGTGAAGCAGCCCATGCAGCAGCCTCTGTTATCTTTCTTGAAGCAAGAAGAAGCGCACAAATAGCAAGCTCCTTAACAGCGTTTGAGTTTGCGCCAGGTGTGTTGAATACAACGATTCCCTGCTCTGCGCACTTCTCAACTGGGATATTGTTTACGCCAGCACCTGCTCTTGCAATAGCAAGCAGGCTCTCAGGCATTTCCATATCGTGCATCTTTGCTGAACGTACCATTATAGCGGTAGGATTTTCAGCATTGTCGCTTACTGTGTACTTAGCCTTGTCAAAGATATCAGTACCGCAGGTAGCGATCTTATTTAATGTCTTTATCTCATACATTGTAAATTACCCTCTCTTATAATAAGGTTACGCTTATGCGTTCTCAGCCTCGAACTTCTTCATGAACTCAACAAGCTTTTCAACGCCCTCGATAGGCATTGCGTTGTAGATAGAAGCTCTCATACCGCCAACAGTTCTGTGACCCTTGAGGTTTACAAAGCCTGCTGCTGTAGCCTCAGCAACGAACTTCTTGTCAAGCTCAGCGTCGCCTGTTACGAATGGAACGTTCATAAGAGATCTGTCCTCAGGAACAACAGTGCCCTTGAAGAGCTTGCTCTGGTCAAGATAATCATAGAGTATCTTAGCCTTCTTCTCGTTGTGAGCCTTCATAGCCTCAAGACCGCCCATTTTCTTTATCCACTTGAATACCTTGCCGCAGATGTAAATGCCATAGCAAGGAGGTGTATTGTAAAGAGAGTCAGCGTCAGCCTGAGTTTTCCACTTGAGCATTGTAGGTGTGCCCTCGAGAACATCGTCAGTGATAAGATCTTCTCTGATGATAGCAATAACAACGCCGGCAGGACCAACATTCTTCTGAACACCGCCGTAAATAACGCCGTACTTTGTTACGTCAACAGGCTCAGACAGGAAGCAGGAAGAAACGTCTGCAACAAGTGTGTGACCCTTTGTGTTAGGCAGAGTCTTGTACTTTGTACCATAGATAGTATTGTTTTCACAAATATAAACATAGTCAGCGTCCTCTGGGATATCCAGATCTGAACAGTCAGGGATATAAGAGAAAGTCTTGTCAGCAGAAGAAGCCACAGCAACAGCCTCGCCGTATTTCTGAGCCTCCTGATAAGCCTTCTTAGCCCACTGACCAGTGATTATGTAAGCTGCTTTCTTGTTCTTCATAAGGTTCATAGGAACGGCTGAGAACTGCTGAGAAGCACCGCCCTGAAGGAACAGCACCTTATAGTTATCAGGGATACCCATAAGATCTCTGATGTCCTTTTCAGCTTCCTTGATGATGTCATCGAACGCCTTGGAACGGTGGCTCATCTCCATTACGCTCATACCTGTGCCCTTATAATCGAGCATTTCATCGGCAGCTTCCTTAAGCACTTCCTCAGGGAGTACAGCAGGACCTGCGCTGAAGTTATATACTCTACCCATTGTTAAACCCTCCATATAAATTAGTTTCTTAGTTTCATTATTTATAAAGACTATAAATATATAAATTAATAATATTATTATATGCCTTTTATAAAAAAAAGTCAAGGGCTGTCATATAAAAATACTCACTCGTCATAAGTTTTTGTACATATCAGCACATAAAGCAGCCCTGAAAACGTGCATTTTTACACCTTAACTATGCCGTTATATATAATAAGCACTGAAAAGCATGAAAAATCAGAATAATACTAAAGCGTTAAAAAGAGGTTAAAATTTTTGGTATTCCTTGAAATCTCCATATTTGTGTAGTATAATGTAATCAATAAAATGCGACAGTTGTAAAAAAATTGGGGAACAATTGTCACTCTCAGGGAAAGAGGATATATATGCAAAAGATATTTTATGTTTCAAGAAATGAGGACAAAGCCCATGATGGAAAAGCCCCGGATATGGACAGATTTCAGCGAGTTGAAAAGCTCAACAGTCTGATCGCGGCAGGCTGGGCTATAAAGGAAATGAAAAGTGAAAACAACAGCACATTCTTTGTGCTTGAGAAAGCAGACTAGACTTAAAATGGCGGTATAAGACCGTACCTTGCCAATAACGCAGACACGACGTCCCGCCAGCAAGTTCGCCAGGTCTTTCAACAAACTTATAGGACGGTAGCCCCACCGTCCTGTTTTTATGCTCAGATAAATTTTGCGAAAACGTTTTATGGGTATTGCATTTCAGAGAGAAATATTGTATAATTAATGTAATCGTTTTAGCAAAAACAAATGATACTATACATATTATAAAGGAGTAAAAACTATGGCTTATGTAATCGGCGTAGACTGCGGCACAAGCGGCACTAAGACGGTGCTTTTTGACGAAAAGGGTACTGTTATTTCTTCTGTAACTATTGAATATCCTATGTATCAGCCTAAAAACGGCTATGCAGAACAGGATCCTGCTGACTGGGCAAACGCAATGATAAACACTATCAAGGCTGTTATGACCAAAAGCGGCGTAAACAAAGAGGACGTTGCCGGTGTTGGTATCTCTGGACAGATGCACGGACTTGTTATGCTCGACAAGGACAACAACGTTCTTAGAAAGTCCATAATATGGTGCGATCAGAGAACTGCCGCAGAAGTTGAAGAAATGAACGAAAAGCTAGGCAGAGAAAAGCTCATCAAGATAACAGCAAACCCTGCCCTCACAGGCTGGACGGCTGCGAAAATTCTTTGGGTAAAGAACAACGAGCCTGATATATATGAAAAGTGCAGACACATTCTTCTGCCAAAGGACTATCTGAGATTTATCCTCACTGGCGAATATGCAACAGAGGTTTCCGACGCCAGCGGTATGCAGCTTCTTGACGTGCCAAACCGCTGCTGGTCAAAGGAAGTCTGCGATACGCTTGGCATTGATATGTCAATGCTGGGCAAGGTTTACGAGTCATGCGAGGTAACAGGCAAGGTCACAAAGAAAATGGCTGAGCTTACAGGACTTAAAGAGGGTACTATAGTAGTAGGCGGAGCAGGCGACAATGCCGCTGCGGCTATCGGAACAGGCGTTGCAGAGGACGGTAAGGCGTTCACAACTATCGGAACATCAGGCGTCGTATTTGCACACACTTCTTCTATCTCTATCGACCCAAAGGGCAGAGTTCACACCTGCTGTGCAGCAGTGCCGAACGCATGGCACGTTATGGGTGTTACACAAGGCGCAGGACTTTCGCTGAAATGGTTTAGGGATAATTTCTGCAATGCAGAGAAAGAAACAGCAAAGTGCATGGGCGTTGACGAATATTATCTCATGGATAAGGAAGCAGAGAAAGTGCCTGTTGGTGCAAACAGACTTCTCTATCTGCCATATCTCATGGGCGAAAGAACACCGCATCTTGACCCTGACGCAAGAGGAGTATTCTTCGGACTTTCCGCAATGCACACAAAGCGTGATATGCTGAGAGCAGTAATGGAGGGCGTATCATACTCCCTGAGAGATTGCGTTGAGGTATTCAGAGAAATGGATATCAACGTGTCCGACATGATGGCATGCGGAGGCGGCGGAAGCTCACCGCTGTGGAGATCAATGCTCGCAGATCTTTACAACTGCCCTGTAAAAACAGCTTCATCGAAAGAAGGTCCAGCCCTTGGCGTAGCACTTCTTGCAGCAACAGGCGCAGGCATTTACTCATCAGTACCGGAAGCTTGTAAGGCAGTAGTAAAGACCGACAAGGTACAGCAGCCTGAAGCAGAGCGAGTACCTGAGTATGAGAAATACTACAAGCTTTACACAGAGATCTATCCTGCACTGAAAGCAGAATTTGCAAAGCTTGCAAAGATGTAATATAAAACCAAAAGCTCCGATTTGTCGTCGGAGCTTTTTTGTATTAGAATATTTTGACAACTAAAAAACGGCTCTCCACAATAGCGGAAAGCCGTTTTTACATATTGGTCGGAGTGACCGGATTTGAACCGACGACCTCTACCACCCCAAACACAAATAGAAAATTTTAGGATAATAACCGCCGTATTTTGTTTAAATATCGGCGGTTTTATTGTGCATAGAAATATTACAAAAAGTTTAGTTTGTTAGTGCGGTATTTTAACAAATTATACATTGACAAGAAATATTACAAGTATTTACGCCATTTTCATAATGTTATATAATATAACTGTAGTCAAGAGAACTACAACAAATTATTAATTGATTTTGGAGGTATGACAAGATGTATATTGTCAAAGGTTTTAAGAAAAACAGTGGAGTTATCAAGGAAACTGGCAGAAAGTGGGAAAACTACACACTCTTTTGTCTTAAGGAAAGTAAGGACGAGAGCGTGACAGGATATGAAACACATATCGCAAAGGTGTCAACAAAGGTCCTTCAGGAAACGTTTCCTAACTCCTCGGCTATGATTGATAGCCATGTAAACATTAACTACGGCGTTCGTACTTTCGGCGGTGTTGAAAAACTCGTTGTTGAAAGTATAGACATAATCAATTAAGAAAGGAGATTAAGAATATGCCTATTACTGTTCTTACAGGTGAAACATCTGCTATTACTTCGGGTGTAACAACTATTACTGACCTTGTTTCTCAGGTTTGGACTATTATGACAGGCAATCCGCTTGTTATGGTGTTCGTCGGTGCCTCACTCCTCGGCGTTGCTATTGGTGTTATCCGCAAGCTTACAAAGGGTAAGGCTTAATTTTCGTGTACAACCGCTTGGGGGCGGAGCTTCTGCTCCGTCCTCTATTTTTTATCGATAGGAGAAAACAAAATGAAAAATGTTGATACAGTATCTAAAAATGACCTGTCAAGTGTTCCGTGGTACATGAATAGAAAACTATTTCATATAATTAACTTTATGTTTTGTATGCTTGATACTTGCCTTTTCATTGCCCCCTTTATAGTTTTTCATGTAATTACTTTTAATAGTATAATTTCATATCCCTTTACTACACCTAAACAAACTGCTTTATTTGGATTTACTTTGTCTTTTCTTTTGGAATTTATTATACATCATCTTATTTTTTCTGTTTGTCATCTTTATGATTATTTTAGAAAGGAGAAAAAATATGAAAACTAAACTACTGCGGTTCACCGCTGTTTTGTCCGCTATGCTTTGTATGATATGCTGTGTATTGTCTGCCGTTCCTGCGTTTGCTGATGATATCGGTAATTCTTATACTACATGGAATGATACTATCAAACAAAATGTCTTTTCTTGTATTCCTGATAGTGACAAAACCGATTATTATACTGTTATTGCTGCCCCTAACGGCAGTGGTTTTACTTATACTATTATATTTTGTAAATCTAGTACTTCTGTGACTTATTTCGGCAGTAATCTTCATTGCTATGTATCAAAGGCTGATTATAATGCGTTTGCGTGTGTCCTCGTTACCTCAGAAAACAAACCTATCTATGATGATACTGCTACTCGATGGTGGTCTGAAAATGGCGATTACTACGACCATGATCCTTATGATTATTCAGGTGGTCATTACAAGGTTATATATAGTAACGTTCCTGTTTTAAATTGGGAAGATAAAAAAACACCTGTATGGGAAGACCCTAACGCTCCACCAGTTCCCTTTACTGTCGATTATTCCCCTACTCTCTCTGAGGGCATGAGTCGCAAGGGAACTCTTGTCGCTCCTGGTGCAAGCAACAACGGACAGGAAATTGAAAGCAATGGTCTTAACGTCCGTGTCACACTAACGGACGAATTTTTAAAACTCCGTGACAGCTATGATGAACTTAAAGATTATACATATGAATTTGTATGTTATATTACTACTTCCCCCCCTGAAAAGTCGTCTTATGAAGAAAGCGTTAAAAACGCTGTTTATACTTCATTGGACTATGGCAAATATATGTATACTACAAGTGGCGTTGTTGATGATGTTACGGACGATAATAAAGAGCCTACAGAATGGATAAAGGCAGAGGGCATAAATGCTGGCTATATAATTGGCAAGGGTGGCGAGGTTAAGAATGTTACTATCAATCTTGAAAACCTCGACAGCTCACAGTTTACCGCCGATACAAAGCTTTATATCGTGGTATATGGTCGCTTGACTTCTCTTTCAGTGCCGACCCCTGATTACTTCGACCTCGACAATCAAGGTTATCTTTGCAATCAAGGTTCTTTGAATACAAAGCAGATTGTAACAGTAAATGCCGACCCCGAAACAGGCGAGGGAATAGATGTTGTAATGCCTGATTACTATTGTGTAACGTCAACGGCGTTCAATTATAAGGACTATCCCGAATACAAGCCTAAAATATTCAAGAATGGTGCTGAAATTGATACAAACAAGCCGTTTACTGATTATCTTGATAAGAAGTTGACCCCTGATTATATGTATGATTATGATATGGATAAAAAGGGCGAAAGTGGTCTTGCTCCTGACGATTTCAAGAAATATGAGGAACAAAAAAATCTTGATAAAAATTTCGGTTCGTTTGATTTTGGTTTGGATAGTATTAAATCAGTGTTTGACGGTACTTCCGACTTCTTTCAATTTCTTGTCGCAAGCATTTCTATTTTGCCGACAACATTCTTAACCATACTTTTAGCCTTTTTCGTTGTCATGCTTGCCATAGTTGTTCTTAAATGGATGATACCATAATAAGGGGGCTGTATAATGAATTGGTTTGATTTAATGAAATCCCTGCTTACTTCTTTGCAACATTTAATGTGCTTGCGAATAAGGCTCGGCGATTATAGTTTTACTATAGGTGCTATGATTATCGGCGTCTTTGTAGTTTCTTGCTCTTTGGCACTTTTGCAGTTTCTTTTCAACAGAGATTAGGAGGTTTTAAAATGGTTGCAATATTAAAATTATTCGTCCTGTCACTAATAGTCATTTTGGCTATTAGTGCAGTTCTTGGTGTGGTTGCGTTCTTTATGGACTTGCACGCCTTTAAATCTGATAAAGACTTGTCGCTCCCTCGTAAACGGCTTATAGAAGCACTATACGAGGAACAGGAGCTAAAAAAGCAATCGGCTCAACAGCCACAGAACACGCCACAGAGCGACAAGCAAGAGCCTGAGAAAGAGGGGTGGTAAATGTGTTATATGATGTTCAAAACGCCTGCTATCAATTGCTAAAGCTTCTTGGCTGTGACCTCGCTGCCATTGATGTTATAAAGACGTGGAAACAGTTCGGCGTGTTGTGCTTGGAATTTGTGTTTGCCTGTTTAATGCTTTTCCTGCTTTGGAAAATGCTCTATAATGCAATGATTCGGTTTTTCAATCCTCGGAGGTAGTAATGTTCTTTATACCGCTCTATGTTGCACTCGCTGTCGAGTACATAATACTTGTAATATTCTTTCGGAAAGGTGATTAAATGGTTTTATTCGATTACTTTGTTCGTCTGCCGTCCTTGGCGGCGTATGTAGCTTATGACAAGGCTACGGCTTTATATTTCAATTGGTCGCAAATATTCAACGGTTGGGGTATACACCTTTTTGTCGGCAAATTCGGTGCAGGTAAAACCTCGCTTATGGTCGCTGAAGCTTATGAACTCTGTTGCAAATATCCTCAGCTTCACATACTAACAAACATTAATATCAAAAACTTCCCCGATTATACGGAGATACTCCCCTTGAACACTGCACAAGATATCCTCAATGCTCCTAAAAACACGCTTGTACTTATTGACGAGATAGGCACAATATTCAATAGCCGTGACTTTTCGGGCGGTAAATGTGCCGTTCCAAAACCGCTATTTCAGCATCTTTGCCAATGCCGTAAACGGCGTATGATGATATATGCAACAGTGCAGAGATTTAACCTCTTAGACAAACAAATTAGAGATATTACCGCAGACGTTACCGCTTGCCATACGCATTTCAAACACCCATTTTGTCGTATACAGACAGGTTATACATATGACATTGAAGAATACGAGTTATATTCTGAAAATAAGGCTTATACTCCTGCACAGATGTATAATAGAACGTATCTACAGACAAATAAACGCCGTCAGCTCTACGATACATCACAGCTTGTCACGAATATGTTACAAAAAGAGTATTTGTCTGATGAAGAGATACTCGCCAATCGTGAGGGCATAGAGCCTAACACACAGCCACTTGACCGAAAGCAAAAGAAATCTATTCGCAAGCGGAAAAATGCTTGGTAATGAAACAACTCGCAGTGGTTGCCGTGAGGCTCACTGCGAGTTGTTGTTATCTTTGTTGTTAATCATCAGCAGATTGCTATTAACTGTGTTCTGCTGTATCTGTCTTAATAATTCCGTTTGTTTCTCTTCTTCTCGTCTTATCGCTTTGCTGTTGCCTGCTGTTTCAAATATAGCACATATCAACAGTATCACAATGACTATTTTCACGATAAGTATAACAACGCTTATTGACGTCATAGCCTCCAACGCTGTGAATATTTCTTCCATACTCTCACCCCTCGTCCGTATGTGTTTTTATTATAATGTGGCTGTCCTCTGCTGATTTTATCTCATCAGTGATAACCTTTTTGAGATATCCCGCTTTTGACAAACCTAACTCCTTTGCTCGGTCATTAATCATCTGATTAAACCCCTTTGGAGCATAAAACTGTATTTTTTCGAGATTTTCTGCGTTCCATTTTGCATTAGCTTTCTTCTTGGCTTCTGATACCGCCATTACCTCACCACCTTTTCTACATTATACTATATCTATTGTAATTTGTCAACCATAATATACACTATATCCAGTTAATAATTATTTAATAAATACTTTACACTATATCCATTGCATATGGACTAGATATAGTGTATACTTAATACAGACAAAGGGAAAGCGGATAACCCACAAACCGCAGAAAGGGTTGATTAAAATGAAAAAACTAAATTTATATCGTGTTGATTTTGATATTAAAAAATTCGGTGAACATCATTATTTTTACTATTGCTACGCTCATAATACTAAAGAATCTCGCTCTTTTGCTGAAAATACTTGGTATTCTTATAATACGTCACATATGTTTCATATATCTGTTTCTCGTGAGCTTAACAGCTCTATTGTATATAATCTTTGTAACTTTTATCTTGTTCGTGATTATTAACAGTTCTAGGGGGTTGACTGTTTCAGCCCCACCCCATTAATTAAAATTGAAAGGGTGTTTAAAATGACTATTTCAAACTACTATGTTCGTGAGTATCTTCACCTTTATCATCAATATCGTAAGGTAATTAATATATCTGATGCTTTTCTTTTGTATGGGAAAATAGAATACACTCTCGGTGAGTTGCGGAGAGATCCTTCTCTTGATTTTCAATTTCACTGTGCCCTCCATGATAGGTTCTTTAATCTTTCCTGCCGTACTTGCAAAAAGTTCGGTAAACTTAAATCTCAGAATAATTTCTGATTTTTCTATCCGTGAAATCTATCAAGCGGACGGCTGGGGGTGAATTGTGGATTGTTGGAATTGTTGGAATGTTGGAAACAACAGCTTTCAGGTTTTCAACATTTCAATGATTTCAATGATTCACAAGAGGGGAACGCCGTTCAAGATTCCCCCTTTTACTCTCCCTCTCGGCGTTCTGCTATACTCTCATGAAGTCGGGGTATAGTATTACCCCCGACTTCGTCACACGTCACAAAGTATTAAAAATAGCGTAAATACGCCGTTAATCTTGTGACCGATTTTGTTACAAACTTCGTCACAAAGGTGGTGGTCAATTGTCTGAGTTCACTTGTAAATCAACGTTCTGCGTTATAAACAACCCTCGCTATGATATTACATACAAGCACAATGAAGAGGGTGAGATAATCAAAGACGAGAACGGCAAGGCGGTTATATTAAAGCAAGAGCCTACGGAGTATTATTCGTTGACAGAACAACAGATATGTGATGATGTTCTTAATAAGTGGGTCGGTGATGATGATAAGCGAACAGGAGCGGTTTTATTCTGCGTGTCCGCCCTCGGTCTTGAGCATTTACATTGCGTGTTTGAAAGTGAAAAAACGTTCCGTCCGCTGTCTGCCTTGAAAAAGCTTTTTCCAAAGGTACATATTGAGATAACCAAAGGAAACAAAAAGCAAGTCGAGGACTATATAAACAAGGTCGGCAAGTTTGAGGAAAAGGGCGAAAAGATAATCGCAAAATCACAGGTCGGTGAGATAAAAGGCTGTCAAGGCAAGCGAAATGATTTAATTTCTATGTCTGATATCCGTGACTTGATTTATAGCGGACAAACTCCAAACGATATATATCGGCAATATCCGCAGGCTATCAAGTCCAAAACTGCAACAGAAGAGTTATTCTATTTGTATCGTAAGGACAACACACCGCCTGAACGTGATGTTAAAGTGCATTGGCTGTTTGGTGGTACAGGGTGCGGAAAATCGTACACATACATTGAACTATGTGAAAAGCATGGTGATGTAAATATCTATCGTGTGACCGACTATGACCACCCTTTTGACGGCTACCAAGGAGAGCCGATATTAATACTTGACGAGTTTCGAGGGCGTATCTCATACAGTTATTTGCTCACCCTGCTTGACAAGTACCGTTCGCAAGTGTCGGCACGTTATAGCAATAAAATGACGTTATGGACGGAAGTATATATAACTTCGCCGTTCCTGCCTACAGAACTTTATCAAAAGACGGCTGAACGTAATGACGGTATAGACAAGCTTGAACAGCTTACAAGGCGTATTGATGATATAGTGTATTGTTTCAAATATCCTGCCGAGAACAACAGCGGTACATTTTATTGTAAATACAACGTTGATTTTGACCTGCATTGTGATAGTCACGCTATCCGTGAACAGTGTTCACACGTTCGTCATGAGGTTTCACAAATGGGCTTGTTCACACTTATGGACGGCTTAACGTCAAAATTTGTTGAAAATAAAAACAAAAATATCGGCTGATTTTACAAAGCCGACAACATATATTATAATCTTTTCAGGAGGTACACCATGAAGCAAAAAGAAATTTGCAAGGAAGAAATCAACCTGTTCTATTTGTGGCTCTGTGGCACGATAGGCAAGGAGAAAGGAGAGGATAAAAGGATTGTGTATCTGTGTTGCCCTGCTGAGCGTGATACGCTCCTCAGAACGTTTCTTGAAGAATACAACGCACAGCACCGCTACAGTGCATTTAAAAAGGCGTTCAAGCCTACCACACGCATTATTACAACAAAAAGAGTGTAGCCATTATAAGCCCATGTATTGGCGTACATGGAATGACTACACCCAAATAACACCCACGCAAAAGGAGTTATTACCATGAAATTTAAAGAATTTTATTACAAGGACTTTCGCCCCTCATATCTTGAGGGCGTTGTCCGTTACCCTGAGCAAACAGACTATGTAATTGAGCAGAATTGCAAGCCGATTAACGGCAAGGAACTTTCAGAAATCGGTCTTTCTGACCTCAATAATCTTATCAAGATATGTGATGATACATATTGCATTGACAGAGTGAAAAAACTCCGCAGTGTTCTTAAGCGTATCATGAGATACGCTTACGCTTGTCGTTACACTCCCATTGACCTTTCAGCATTTGAATTAAGACGTTGTAGAAAACGCCCTGAAACAGTGCAACAGCTATCATTTACGGCAGAGCAAGCCGCCTTTCTGACTTCGGGCGATAGCACTATTATGAAAATGTTCCGTTTTGAGTGCTTGACCGGTCTACGCCGTGAAGAAATACTCGCCCTACGTTGGGAAAACGTTGATTTAAAGGCTCGCCGTATCTTCGTTTGTCAAACTGTGGTTGTGCTTAAAGGCTGTTCAAGGCTTGTTGACGATACCAAAAACCACAAGTTCCGCTATGTTGAACTTAACGAAACGGCTTATAAGCTTCTTCTTTCACTGCCTATTACCTGTGATTTTGTGTTTGGCAATCCACGTTCAAAGAACTTTCTTAGCCCTCGCCGTTATCATGAAGAATATAACACTATGTTCATTCGTAAGAACGAGGAATGGAAAAAGACCCATGCAGAGGGCTTGCCACACCTCACACCGCACAAGTTCCGTCACACGTTCGCAAGTCTGCTGACCGCTAACGGAGCGGATGTCAAGACAGTTGCCGACTTACTCGGTCACACAAAGCTTGACACTACTAATATTTATCTGCACTCTTATGATGATTTACGCCGACAAGCGGTCGATAAGATACAATTAGATAATTAATTTAACAACCGCTCTTTGGGCTTTTGGTCGGAGTGACCTGATTTGAACAGGCGACCTCTACCACCCCAAGGTAGCGCGCTACCAATCTGCGCCACACCCCGACAACGTATATATTATACCCGATTTGGATACAATAGTCAAGAGTTTTCAGTCAAAATAAAAAAATTGCAAAAAAGGTATTGACATTCACTTTCATTTGTGATATAATAAATAAGCACTCAGGAAAGAGCAGTAAAAAAGCAGTAAAATATCGCGGGATGGAGCAGTTCGGTAGCTCGTCGGGCTCATAACCCGAAGGTCGTTGGTTCAAATCCAGCTCCCGCAACCAGTTTCAGGACTATCATTCGATAGTCCTTTTTTCATGCCCAGATCACCCACAAATATCACAAAAGATCGGTCAGTGATCCCATTTGGGATCCACTGACCGATCTTGCTGTTTATTCACTTGCACAAAACATAACGCCAGCCTTAAATCAACGTTTCTTGTCTGTCAACTCAAACCTGATACTGTGCAGGTCAAGCCCATTCTGCGCAAAGTATATCCTGAAAGTTGTGAAGCGTGAGAACATAGGCGTTTCCTTTTCCATTGAAACAGCCTTGCCACCAGTGCCGTTGAACGTGAACGTACCCACCGCAGTTCCCATGCTGAACAGCGTCATAGGTATCTGCGCAAGCTCACTCTGCGTAGAGCTTGCCGTAACTATCACCCTGTAAATACCGAAGTTTGATAGGTCAAGAGCAAAGCTGTAAGAAGTGCCTTTCTTTGTGTCAACATCACTAAGGTCAAGAGTTATGTCACGGTCTACCTTGTAAAACTGTACAGGCTTGTCGTCCTCCTGCTCCTCGTCCTCTCGGTTTATCACCTTGACAGTATCTCCTATACCCTCCGCACGATTAAGAGCATTAGTGTGAAGAAGGAATCCGCATATGTTCGCCGCATTTCTCTGAAGCTCACACCTCTCTATACCGCCATTTTCAAGGGCAGCAAGCGTGTTGTCGTCATTCTTTTCTCCGTCAGGACAAACCATGTAAACATCGTTCTGCGCCCTAGCCATAGCTGCAAGATCCGTCTTGTCAGGCTCTTTTCCACGAACGTTTATGTTCGCCCACCAGTCCGTCATGGTGAAGCCCTTGAAGCCCCATTCCTCACGAAGTATCACTGTGTTAAGGTCAAAGTTTCCTGCCGTCCACAAGCCGTTTACTATGCCATATGTGGTCATAACAGAGGAAGCTCCTCCCTCTTTTACCGCTATCTCAAAACCCTTTAGATATATCTCCCTGAGTGCTCTTTCCGATACCACCGAGTCGATAAAATGCCTGTTTGTCTCACGATTGTTCGCACAGAAGTGCTTTATCGTACCTGTCACCCCTGCACCAGCCATGCCCTTTAACTCAGCCGACGCCATTTTGCCGGTAAGAAAAGGATCTTCCGAGAAATACTCAAAGTTTCTGCCGTTCAAAGGGTGTCTGTGAATGTTCATTCCAGGGCCAAGCAGACAATCCACCTTGTTAGCCGCCATTTCAAGCCCCATAAAAGTGAAAAGCTCACTTGTAAGCTCCTTGTTGAACGAAGAAGCTATCAAAGTGCCGTTCGGCAGGCTGAAAGCCTTTGTACCGCAGTCAAGTCTCATGCCCGACGGACCGTCCGAACAGCAGCCAGCAGGTATGCCAAAGCCATTGAGATTTTCCGACACTCCTCCGAACGCCGAAGCCGTACCAGCCGTGACCCTAGGGCTTCCCATGCCCTCGCCCCTTATAATGCAGGAAAGGTCATAGTCTGAAAGCTGTGCAATAAATTCGTCCATTGTGTTCTTGCCGTTCTTAACGTCCCAAAGCTTTATGCCCTTGTCACCAGTGTATGCTATCTCTTTCGGAAGCTTCTCCAAACGCCTTGCACTTTCGTCTACCTCAGATACAGGCACAGCCTCTCTGCCAATGCCGAAAGCTCCGCCCTCGCAAACAGGCTTTATCCTCTCAAAATTCTCCACAGGAGCAAGCGACTGAGTGAGCCTTTCTGTTACCAGATCCTCACCCTGCTCAAAACTGCAAGCATATTCCGCACTTCTCACGTCACTGCCCACATAGAATTTATATTCCCCTGCTTCAAGCACATAGCATGACTTGTTGCCCGTCACACCAGAATCGTCATAAGAAGCAAGCTTTGCGATATCCACTGCTATCTCAACCACCTGCTCTTCCTGTGGTACAAGCTCCCTGGTCTTTTCAAAGCCGCAAAGCACTCTAGCCGCCTTGCCGAGCCTTCCCTGCGGAGCTTTGCAGTAGACCTCTATTACCTCTTTGCCCTTGTAAGAACCGATATTTTTCACCGATACAGAAAGCTTCACAGCCCCCTCTGTTATCTCAGCCTTTTCCGTCTTTATCTCAAACGCAGTGTATGAAAGACCAAATCCGAACGGATAAAGCACCTTTTCTTTAGCAAAAGTCTCAAAATAGCGATATCCCACATAAATATCCTCAGCGTAAATATCCCTGTTTTTCTCCCTGCCGAAATTAGCGTCCGAAGGGTAGTCCGACACCTTGTGTGCGATAGTGTCAGGAAGCTTTCCGCTTGGGCTGACCTTTCCTGTCAAAACGTCCGCTGTACCCTTTCCGCCTGTCATTCCCCCCTGCCAAACATAAAGCACAGAGTCAGGGGCAATTCTGTTTATGTCGGTCATATCTATGATATTTCCCACATTGAGAAGCAAAACAACTTTTTTGAAATGCTTCCTCACCACCGTGAGCATTTCTATCTCGTCATCGCTTAGCAAATAAGAGCCTGCCTCCAGCCTGTTGTCCTGCTCCTCGCCTGCCGTCCTGCCTATTATCACAATGGCAGTTTCACAGCTTTTTGCAGTTTCTTTGACAAGCCCCTCATCAAGTGGCATCTCTTTCTGTGACCAAGGCTCTCCGCCCCAGCCCTCGCCTAAGTCGAATGGGTTTTCCTTGTCCCATTTTCTGTATGTGTCAAGAAGCTTCTCATTGACCTTTACACCGTTATCAATAAGCCCGTCCAGAATGTTCACGACCTTAGTAACGTTCACCATTCCTCCCGAGCCTGTTCCGCTTTTATAATAATGAAACTGTATGCGTCCGAAAACAGCCACCTCTTTGTCTGTATCAAGTGGCAGAGCATTATTTTCATTTTTGAGCATAACGATTCCCTCAGAAACCATTTTCGCCGCAGTATCAAGATATTTGTTCCAATCAAGTATTCTTTCCATAGCTTTCACCTTTCCAAATTTTCTATTGAATTTCAAAGTGTATTATAGCACAACCCTCCCACCTATTCAATAAAGATACTATGAACAATAAAGATACTATGAACAATGGGTTTACTTTTTATATAGCATATCATGTCCTCAGGAAAAATATTGCACAATGTGTTTATTTGTGCTATAATGAGTACATATGACTGCGCCGCACGCTTCTTGTTCGGTGTTCCTTATTAAAAAAAAATTATTGTCGGAGGGGTAAAAGTGGATAATATCGTCACTGTCGGCGGACACATAAACGCATCTATAAACTTTGCCATGCAGCAAAACTATGTCCCTGTCATAAGAAGTCTTGTAGTAAATAACAACTCAGAGGAAGCCCTTGAGAATATCAGCCTTAAAATAACCTTTGAGCCTGAGTTTGCAAAGGAATTTACATATTATATCGGCTCTATCCCCGCAAAAAGTTCTGCCGAGATATCCCCCGTGAGGATATCTACCAACACAGATCTTCTTTTCTCTCTTACAGAAAAAATGGTGGGCAATATCACCATTGAGGTGCTTCAAAAGGGTGAAAATATCTTCACCTATCAGAACACTATAGAGCTTCTCGCCTGCGATCAGTGGAGCGGTTTGAACATAATGCCTGAGATGATAGCCGCATTTGTTACGCCAAATCACCCTGCGCTCTCCCCAGTTATTCATGACGCTTCCACGTTCCTGAAAAAGTGGAAGGGCGACCCCTCTTTCACAGGCTATCAGACCAACAACCCAAACAACGTGAAGCTTCAAATGGCAGCAATTTTTGCCGCCCTCGTTCAGCAGAAAATAGTCTACAACGATCCCCCTGCAAGCTATGAGGTCATAGGTCAGAGGATACGCCTGCCGCATAAGGTCTTGGAGCAAAAAATGGGCACTTGTCTTGACCTTGCGGTGCTTTATGCCGCCTGCCTTGAAGCGGTGGGACTTCACCCTCTGCTGTTTTTCATGACAGGTCACGCATTCTGCGGCTGTTGGCTTGAAAACGAAACTTTCGCAGATTGTTGCGTTGACGATGTTTCCGCCATTGAAAAGCGCATTGCAGAAAATGCCGAAGAAATGCTCCTTGTGGAGTGTACAGACTTTGTTGACAGCAACGTTCACGATGTCGAGCGTTTCGACCATGCCATGAAACACGGCAAAGACCATATAAGCAACATGGAATTTCAATGCGTCATAGACATTATCCGCACCCGTGGAAGTGGCATAAGACCTATCCCACTGCGTCCCGAGCAAACCTATTCAGGTATGCAGCTTGCAGAAGATTCCGACAAGCCAAAAGAGATGCTCGCCCCCTCCGAGCTTAACAGCTCGCTTCTTGGCAAAGTGGCAGAGGGCAACGATAAGCCCGTCACAAAAATGCGCATATGGGAGAGAAAGCTCCTTGATTTCAGCCTGCGAAACTCCCTTTTGAACTTCCGTGTCACAAAGAACACCATGCAGCTTATGACCGCCGACCTTGGAAAGCTTGAAGACGAGCTTGCAAGCGGCAGCGACTTCCGCATTATGGAAATGCCTGTGGAGTGGACAGTTTCCGTCCGTGACGCAAAAATATTCGCTATCGAGAACGAAAAGGACCTTGTAACAAACATCGCCGAGAACGAGTTCAAAAACAACCGCATAAGAACGTTCCTTAACGAAACCGACCTTGACTCCGCCCTTAAAAGCCTCTACCGCTCCGCAAAGGTGAGCATGGAGGAAAACGGCAGTAACACCCTCTTCCTCGCTTTGGGACTTCTCCGCTGGTATGAAAGCGACCTTTCCGAAAAGCCACGCTATGCCCCTTTGGTGCTTATTCCAATAGATATCGTCCGCAACACACGCAATAAGGGCTATATAATAAGGAGCAGACAGGAAGAAACCCAGATAAACGTCACACTTCTCGAATATCTCCGTCAGGATCACGGCATCAGTATCACAGGTCTTGACCCTCTCCCACTTGACGAACACGGCATTGACCTGCCACTTGTTTTCAACACTATCCGTCAGGCTATAATGGGCAAAAAGCGTTGGAATATCGAGGAATATGCCTTTATCGGTCTGTTCTCGTTCAGCCAGTTCGTAATGTGGAACGACCTGCGCAACCGCTCAGAGGAGATAAGCCAAAACAAGGTGGTATCTAGCCTTATGGCAGGCTCTCTCACCTATGCCCCCGAGGATATAAGCATAACCCCTGAGAATATAGATTCCGACCTTGACCTTGAAAACATGGCAGTGCCAATGAGCGCAGACTCCTCACAGCTTGCCGCCATTGCCGCCGCAGGAAGCGGACAGAGCTTTGTTCTTCACGGCCCTCCGGGAACAGGAAAATCTCAGACTATCACAAATATGATAGCAAACGCCCTTTACAATGACAAGTCCGTGCTGTTCGTTGCCGAGAAAATGGCAGCCCTCAACGTGGTGCAAAAACGTCTTGCAAACCTAGGGCTTGACCCGTTCTGCCTTGAACTCCACTCCAACAAAACAAACAAGACCTCTGTTCTTGCAGAGCTTGACAAAGCCCTTGAAGTTGGCAAAATAAAATCTCCCGAGGAGTATTCCGCCGAAGCCGCAAGGCTCAAAGCTCAGAAAGCCCAGCTCAACGATACCATAGCCGCTCTTCACGAAAAGCGCAGCTGCGGCGTGACACTTTACGAAGCTATCTCAGCCTATGAGCGAAGCATATCCGAAAAAGACAAGATATCACTTTCAAAAGATATCCTCGCAAACGTGGCAAAAGAAACCCTCGACCGCTTCAGCGACCTTGTGCATAGATATTCCATTGCCATAGCCGAAACAGGCGACTTTGCCGACTTCCCACTTAAAGATATCGGCGTGATGTCATATTCTATCGAACAGCGTGACAAATTCCGCACCGAAGCCGCCGACCTTGCCAAAAAAGCCGCCGCTTCCTCTCAGTGCGCACACACTCTTGCACAGGCTTATAACTACAGCGGCGACCTTGACAAGTCAGCGGTAAAAATGCTTTCCGACATATACAAAGCTTCCGCCGCCGACGGCGAACTTCTCGGCGGACTTCTTGCCGCACCTCACTATGATATCACTCTGCAAAAGGTCAGAGATACCCTTGCAGTAGGAAAAGAGTATACCACTCTCTGCAACGATATCCTAAGCCGCTTTGAAAAAAGCATTTTTGACCTTCCTGCGTCAGAATCGAAAATGCTCTATAAGCAGGCGGAGCAAAGCTGGTTTTTGCCAAAAGCCATGAAGCTTGGAAAGCTCACAAAGAGCGTGAAGCTCCATGCCAAAGACCCCGCTTCCGTCACAAAAGCAAACCTTGGCGCAATTTTGGATAACCTCTGCACCATAAGCGAAAAGAAAGACCTCCTGCGAAGCCTGCCGTCAGATGTAACAGCGCTTCTCACAGGAATTTACATGAACGAGCAGACCGATTGGAACGCCCTTGAAAAAGCCGTCGCAAAAACCGACAGCCTTATGAACGCCATTAAGCAGAAAGCGGGCACTGACCCTGCACAAATGGCTCAGACCATTGGAAAAGCAAACTGCGCTTCTGAGGGACAGGCTCTCTCCTCGTTCCTTGAAAAGCTTTCCGCCTTTGAGAACAGCTTCTCAGCCAACATGACCGCCATAGAAGCAAGCGCAAATTGGCTCGACCTGTCCGCAGAAAAGCTTAATACCTATGCCGAAAATGCCGACAAGCTTCGTTACGCCGCTGAGTTCAACAGCGTTGACAAAGAGCTTTCAGACAACGGACTTTCAGGGGTAAGCGAAAGCTACCGCACAGGCAATGTTGACAGCGAAAACGTGGAAAAAGCGTTCTCCTGCACGATAAACTATCAGCTCGCCCTTATGATAATAAACAGCGACAAGCGCCTTAGTGAGTTCAGCAGTAACAGCGCAAACGACCTTATCACGCAGTTTAAAGACACTCTCGATAAGTTCTCACGCCTGACCATACAGGAGCTTTTGGCACGCCTTTCCGCAAAAATACCAGCCCAAGGCTCAGCCTGCGCTTCCACCTCTGAAATGGGCATACTCAAACGTGCCATAAAGAGCAACGGCAGAATGATGTCCCTTAGAAGCCTTTTCGATAAGATACCAAATCTTCTCCGCAAGCTCTGCCCTTGTATGCTCATGAGCCCGATATCAGTTGCGCAGTATATCGACCCGTCATTCCCGAAATTCGACCTTGTTATCTTTGACGAAGCTTCCCAGCTCCCAACAGCCGAAGCCGCAGGCACTATCGCAAGGGGCGAGAACGTTGTTATCGTGGGCGACCCTAAACAGCTCCCGCCGACAAACTTCTTCTCCTCAAACAGGATAGACGAAGAAAACAGCGAGAAAGAAGACCTTGAAAGCCTGCTTGATGATTGCCTTGCTATCTCAATGCCACAGCAGTATCTCAAATGGCACTATCGTTCACGCCACGAGAGCCTTATCGCCTACAGCAACATGAAATACTATGACAACAAGCTTCTCACATTCCCGTCCCATAATGACCTTATCTCAAAGGTGAGCATTATCCACCCAGAGGGTCACTATGACAAGGGCAGAACAAAGCAGAACAAGGCAGAAGCAAGAGCCGTTGTTGACGAGATAATAAGACGAATGAGCGACGAAAAGCTCCGCAATGACAGCATAGGCGTTGTAACATTCAGCTCCGTTCAGCAAAATCTCATTGACGATATGCTCTGCGAAGAGTGGGCAAACCACCCTGAGCTTGAAGAGCTTGACAGAAAGTCACCGGAGCCGGTCTTCATCAAAAACCTTGAAAACGTCCAGGGCGACGAGCGTGACGTTATCCTCTTCTCTGTCGGCTATGGTCCTGACGAAAAGGGACAAGTTTCAATGAACTTCGGCCCTCTCAACCGTGACGGCGGCTGGCGAAGACTTAATGTAGCAATATCCCGTGCAAGAAAAGCCATGATAGTCTACTCTGTCCTCCGTCCTGAGCAGATAGACCTTTCAAGAACACGTTCCGAGGGTGTTGCAGGACTTAAAGGCTTCCTGGAGTTTGCCGAGCGTGGAAAGCTTGCCGTAACAGCCCACAGCACCACAAAAAGCACAAGCAACAGCACTGTAACAGAGTGTATCGCAAAAGCCATAAAAGAGCTTGGCTATGGGGTGAAATGCAACATCGGAAGCTCCGAGTTCAAAGTTGATATCGGCATAATCGACCCTGACAACGAAAAGGAGTATCTCTTGGGCATACTCCTTGACGGTGAAAACACTCTCCACAGCTCAACCGCACAGGATAGATTTATCCTACAGCCAAGCGTGCTTAACGGTCTTGGCTGGAATATCCTGAGAGTGTGGACGCTCGATTGGTTTGACGATAAGGACCGAGTTCTGGGAAACATAAAAGCCGCCATAGACAGCGCACCAAAGCATGAAGCCGAAACCGCTCCCCCCTCAAAGCCTGCCGTCTATTCCACATCGCAGTTTGAAAGAGAAGAAGCTTCCGCCCTCACATCAGCCTTTGCACAGCCCTATGTGACCGCAGATATTGGCATAATGGGTACATCTGATGACTTTTATAAACCCGAAAACAAGCAGAAAATAAGGGAAACAGCCGAAAAGATAATTGCTGTCGAAGCACCAATAAGCGAGAAGCTTTTCATGAGAAAAGTTTTCACCGCATGGGGCATAACACGAAGCGGCTCAAGAGTGGAAAGCGTCTTTGCCGATGCCGCACAAGGCGTTTCACCATTCGCCACAGCCGATGAAAACAGAGTTTTCCTTTGGAAAGAAGGGCAATCCCCTGAATGCTATTCTATCTATCGTACAAGCGACGATACCAACAAGCGAAGCATGGAGGATATCCCCTCCGAGGAGATAATAAACGCCGTGAAAGAAGTGCTTTGCCAGCAGATAAGCCTTTCAGAAACCGACCTCGTAAGAGAAACAGCCAAGAAATTCGGCTACACAAGAGCTGTGGGCACAACGGAGAGCGTAATAAGCTACACCCTGAAAAAAGCTCTCACCGCAGGTCTTATAAAAAAATCAGAAAGCGGAAACATCTCCGCAAAATAATACGCAAACAAACCAAAACCACCGCTGAGAGCGTTCCTCCCAGCGGTGGTTTCTATTCATATCAGTATTTCCATTTCTCCGAGCAAAGCTGCATCTCAGCCATGTGCTTGTAGATACCGTTGGTCTTTTTAAGCGCCTCAGGCGAGCCTGTCTCAGCCACCTTTCCGTCTTTAAGCACAACTATCTTGTCCACACCGTCAACAGTTCTCATTCTGTGTGCTATTATAAGCACAGTCTTGTTCTGTATAAGCTTTGCAATAGACTCCTGTATAAGCGACTCGTTGTCAACGTCCAGAGAAGCCGTAGCCTCGTCCATAAGAATGATAGGAGCGTCCTTTAGAAATGCCCTCGCTATGGATATACGCTGTCTTTCACCGCCCGAAAGCTCCGAGCCGTTCTCTCCTATCATACTGTTCCACTTGTCAGGCATCTTCTCAACAAAGTCCTCGCAGTGTGCAAGCCTTGCCGCCGCCATAACCTCCTCGTCCGTTGCGTCCTTTCTGCCTATCCTGATATTCTCCATAACAGTGTTGTTAAACAGCGTTACATCTTGGAAAACGATAGAGTAAAGTGACAAAAGCTTCTCAGGGTCAACGTTTGCAACATTCATTCCGCCAACAGTTATCTTGCCCTTGTCATTATCCCAAAACCTTGCCGCAAGCCTTGCAACAGTGGTCTTTCCTCCGCCGGACGGACCAATAAGTGCTGTTATCTCACCCTGCTTTGCAGTGAAGCTTACATCAGAAAGCACCTGCTCTTCACTCTTGTATGAAAAAGCAACATGATCGAAAGTGATATCATAACCCTTGTTGTCAAGCTTATCACTGCCCGACTGCTCCTCGTGCGAAAGTATCTCGTCCATACGATTGCAGTTTGCGTCAAGGCTTATTATAGCAGCCAAATTCTGAAGCGCTATCTGAAGCGGCTCATACATTCTTGTTACCACCAGCAGGAACATAAAGAACGTCAGCACCGTTATCTCACCATTTACAAGAAGCGAGCTTCCCACAACAGCCACAGTTCCAATACCGAGCTTTAGTATCATCTGTGCTGAGCATACGAATACCGCATTTGCAAACTCCGCCACGATAGCGTGCTTTTCCACAGCCTTTATCTTCTTTTCAAGCCCCTCAGAGTATTTCTCTGTCATGTTGTATGAACGCAGGTCACGGAGAGTTTCAAGCCCCTCCTGAATGCCGTCAATGCAATCTATACGATATTTCATCGTCTTTTCGTGTATCCTTGACATAACCTTCTTTGAAGATATAACTATGATAAATGCTACCGGCATTACCCAAACTGAAGCAAGAGCCATTCTCCAGTCAAAGAAAAACAAGCTTATAACAATGATAGTAGTGGAGGCGATACCGCCCACAAGCTCAGGTATCCAATGCGAAGAGCCTGTTTCTATCATTGCACAGTCCGTCATGATAGTGTTCGTAAGGTCGGCAAGGTCTTTCTTGCCAAAGTATGAAAGGGGTATCTTCCTGAGCTTTTCCGCAAGCGTCCTTCGTCTTACACCGCTTTCAACATATGTAGAGTAAAACGTGGACTTATACTGAAACAGCGCTGTAAGGGCAATAAGCAAAAGCGCTCCCACTATCGCCCCAATAAAAAGCCAGAACTTATCTCTTGGAAGCTCTCCCTCAAGAAGATATGAGGAAAGCACATATAAAAGCCCCACAGGGAGCATAAGCACAAGGTTAGCAAGCGTAACAGCAATAAACGCCCTTATCATGCCTTTTGCACCCTTGTCTGAAAGGGCATATTTGTGTTTTAATTTTTCCGTGAAGCTCATAATCAAACCCCTGCCTTTCTGACCTGCCAGCTTACAGACCTGTTGTATTCGTTCCACATACGGCTGTAGATCCCGCCCTGCTCTATAAGCTCCTCATGCTTTCCGCTCTCTGCTATCCTGCCCTCAGAAAGAACGTAAATGCGGTCTGCATTTGTTACCGTTGAAAGCCTGTGTGCTATCATTATAACTGTCTTGTCTTTTGAAAGCCTCTCAAAAGCCTGCTGAACAGACCTCTCGTTGTCAGGGTCGGCAAAAGCCGTCGCCTCATCAAGTATAAGCACAGGCGCATTTTTCAAAAACGCCCTTGCAATAGAAAGTCTCTGACACTCGCCCCCCGAAACGTATATGCCCTTTGAGCCGATCATAGTATCAACACCCTCAGGGAACTTCTCGATTATATCCATGCATTGTGCGTCACGAAGCGCCTGCATAACTTCCTCGTCCGTGGCGTCAGGTCTGCCCATTCGCACGTTGTCGAGAATACTCATTTTAAGAAGCTTGCTGTCCTGGAAAACATATGAAACATACTTCATAAGCTCCTCTGACGGAATGTTTCTCACGTCTGCCCCTCCTATCTTTATAGAGCCGCTCTTTACGTCCCAGAAACGTGCGATAAGCGAACAAAGGGTGGTCTTTCCTCCCCCTGAAGGACCTACTACCGCAATATGCTCTCCTGCCTTTATGTTCATCGTTATTCCGTCAACAGCGTTGCTCTCTGCATTGTCATAAGCAAACACCGCATTGTCAAGCTGGATAGATGAGTCCTTTGGAGTTTCACCTCTCTTTGTCTTAGCAAGCGGCTCAGTTTCAAGAATAGAATACATTCTGTTCACAGCGTCGTCCACCAACATCTGTGACTCTCCTGCATATGCTATCTTCATAAGCGTTACAGTAAGAATAGAAGTTATTATCACATAAAAGAAAAGATTAAGAACAAACTCGTCCGTAACTCCATGGGAAGTGAGTTTGAAAGCCGCAATTATAAGCGCCGCAAAAATGCCGTTTGCCGCAGTGGTGAAGCATATCATCGGAAGCATCATGTTCTTTGTGTATCCAAGAGTCCACTTTTCATATTCGTCAATAGCAAGCTTGAAACGCTTGAAAGAAAATATCGTCTGACCAAAGGTTTTTACAACAGGTATTCCACGAACATACTCCACCGCCTCAGATGACATTTTTTCAAGTGCATTCTGATACTGCTTCATATCCTCCGCCATTTTAGGACCCATCATAAGCGTGCCCATAAGCACAAATGCGATGAACGCAGGGATAAGGCTAATAAGTCCAAGCCGCCAGTCGAATATGAACATCATAACAAGCAGACCCACAGGGGTCGCAATTGAAACAGCCTTGTCAGGAAAATTGTGGGCAAGATAGGTTTCCGTTGACGCACTTGAATCCATAACTATCTTTCTTATCTTTCCTGTTCCCTCAGCTTCAACATAACCAAGCGGAAGCTTCATAATATGCTTCATCATGCTCACTCTTATGTTAGCCTGCACCCTGAACGCTGCCTTGTGAGAACACATTAGCGCAGCGATATAAAACACCATTCCAAGAAGTGCAAAGCCCACAGCCTCCCAGCCGTATCGGCTTATGTTCTCCGCCTTTGAAAAATCAGGTCTTACCCTGAGTATCTCTTTTATGATGCGCCAAACATCATAAAACGGTATCAGTGCTATCCATGCACTTATTACAGCAAGAACAGCAGAAGCGTAGGAATAATACTTATGTCCGCCTGCATAGTGCATAAGAACTGCAAAGGAACTTTTCTTTTTCTCTTTCTTTTTCACAACAATACCTCCTGTTTGTTTATAAAGTTAGATTAAACTAACCTATTGCCATTTAAAAAGCAACACCCTATAAGGGGTTGCTGAAAATGTTAAAAGAATAAAATGATTTTGACGGTTTATTTGTAAGGGAGCGGCTCAACGTTTCCTAAACAGCTCCAAACATAGCTATAGCGGGCGAACACTGTTTGCCCCTACAAGTGCATATCATCACAGGTCTGCCCCAAGAACCTTCCCCCAGCCTGCGAAGCAGAACTCTCTTATGCTTTTCATAAAGATCTGCGCCTCATCATAAGAAAGATCATGAGAGACCACCTCGTAAATATAAGACCAGCCTGTTCGGCAGATAACGTGTATAAAGAAGTCGCTCACCATGTTTTCACGCCTTGAAAACTGCTTTACAAACTCCCTGTAATACTTTTCCTCTATCTCAGCAAGCTCGTCAAAATAATACTCATACTCCGTTCCTGCCGAGTGGCAGAAGATAAGCTTGAAAACGTCAAAGTTTTCATAAATATATTTCAGCACAAGCTCAGTTCCCTCATTGCCCTGACTTGTCGCCTCCGCAGGGTCGCCGCTCTCCCTTGCAGCGGTTATGCTTTCAAGATACAACTCCATAAGTCCGTCTGCAGCCGGCTTTACCACCGCCGAAAAAAGTCCAGCCTTGTCCCCAAAGCGTGTATATATAGACCCAGTACTTACTCCGCTCTCAGAAGAGATCCTGCGAAGATTTGCATTTTGAAAGCCGTGTTCAAGAAATTCTTTTTTTGCACTCTCTATAAGAGTTTCTGTAACTCCTGCTGTTTCCGTTCTCATTTTGCACCTGCCTGAAAATAACCATGTTATAATAACAGTGTTATTATAACATGGTTATTTAAACTTGTCAAGTTTTTTTCTTAAAGCAGCTCAAAATCTTGTAATAATATCATTTTCATGATATAATTTTATCATATGAATAAACGACAGGAAATGATAAAATGAAAAACATAAACAAAGCGATCGCCTTTGCTAAAAAAGAAACCGTCCTGATAGTGGCAATGCTCTTAGCCGTTATATCTGCATTTTTCATCACACCTGACAAAGCATATGCAAGTTATATCGACTTCCGAACACTTGGACTTCTGTTCTCTCTTATGACAGTGACCGAGGGCTGCAAAGGTCTTGGCATTTTTGAACGCAGTGCAAAATTTATCATAAGCAAAGTCAATACCGCATTTCAGCTTTCCATAGTGCTTGTGGGGCTTTGCTTCTTTTCAAGTATGTTCATAACAAATGACGTTTCACTTCTGACCTTTGTTCCCCTCACTCTCACCGCCCTATCAACTCTCGGTGAAGCAGGCAACAAGCTTCTCATACCCATTGTCGTTCTGCAGACCATTGCCGCAAATCTTGGCAGTATGCTCACACCTATAGGCAATCCTCAGAATCTATACCTTTTTGGTGTATCAGATATGAAGCTGGAAGATTTTCTTGTACTAATGCTTCCCTTTACTATTGTTGCAGGAGCGATGCTTTTTCTGTGGACGCTTGCAGTGTGTAAAAAATCAGGAAAGCTGTCTGTCAAGACAGATATAACTGCTGAAAACTTCGATACATATTCGACTAAAGACAAGACAAAGCTTTCAGGATACGTACTGCTTTTTGTCCTTTGCCTGCTTACAGTTGCAAGGCTTATCCCATGGCAGATAACAACCCTCTGCGCACTTGCTTTCTCTGCCATTGCTGACAGAAACGTGCTTAAAACAGTTGATTACTCACTGCTTCTTACATTCTGCGGATTTTTCATCTTTATCGGAAATATGGGCAGAGTAGAGATTTTCCGCAGTGTACTCAGCAGCATAATAAACGGTCACGAGCTTTTTATTGCCGTTGCCGCAAGTCAGATAATAAGCAACGTTCCATGCGCTATACTCCTTTCAGGCTTCACCAACAAGCTGAACGCACTTATAATAGGAACGAACATAGGCGGCCTTGGCACTCTTATCGCCTCCATGGCTAGCCTTATATCCTACAAGCAGATATGCCGCAGCCACCCCCATATCAAAGGCAGATATTTCGCATATTTCACAGCCGCAAATATCGCTTTTCTCGCTGTAATGGCTCTGACTGTAAAGATCGCATACTGAAATAAGTTTTCTATACCCTGCCCACTTTATCTGCATAACATTTTCGCTAAATGCCCACACTATCCGCAGGAGGTGTTTTTATGCTTGAATTTTTTGCAGGAACGCTGGTGGGCGGTTTTGTGGGCGTTGTGACAATGTGCCTTTGTATCACCGCAGGTGAAAGCGACCGTCACGATGAACGATGATGTTTTACACAGGTAAACTTCGTGATTTTCACCAAAAAAGCTGCCGCAAAATTTCCCTTTGCGGTGGCTTTTTTTATGCCTGTCCGTATTGACAAATACTCCGCTTTGTACTATAATAGTATCATTGTACTTTAGCAAGTAAAAACGCAAAAGCATAAAAGCTTTAAAGCGACACATGAAGTAAAAGGAGTGTATTGGATTGACAGCAAGGTGGATAGTATTGGTATTATACCTTGCACTTATGATAGGCATAGGTGTTTATTACCGCAGAAAATCGGCAAGCGTCAATGATTTTGTACTGGGAGGAAGAGGTCTTGGAGCATGGTTCACAGCCTTTGCATATGGAACTTCATACTTCTCGGCAGTAATTTTTGTAGGCTACGCAGGAAAATTCGGCTGGAATTACGGTGTAGCTTCCACATGGGTAGGAATTGGAAACGCCGTCATAGGCTCATGGCTTGCATGGAAAGTTTTGGGCAGACGTACAAGGATAATGTCAAAGCACCTTGAGGCAAAGACCATGCCTGAATATTTTGAAAAGAGATACAACAGCAAGCCTTTGAAGATAGTTTCGGCACTTATCGTGTTCGTATTCCTTATCCCTTATACGGCTTCGGTCTACAACGGCTTGTCAAGACTTTTTGAGAAGGGCTTTGGCATTCCTTACAAATATTGTATAATCGGCATGGCAGTTTTCACTGCGGTGTATGTTATCATGGGTGGCTACAAAGCTACAGCACTGAACGATTTTATTCAGGGAATCGTAATGCTTGTAGGCATTGCGGCGGTAGTTCTTGCAGTGCTTGGCGAAAACGGTGGTCTTGGAAATTCTCTTGACCTGCTTGGTGATATTTCTGACGCAAATGGCGACAAGGGTGCATATTCGTCACTATTCGGCCCTGACCCTATAAACCTTGCAGGCGTTGTTATTCTTACCTCTCTCGGCACATGGGGACTTCCGCAAATGGTGCAGAAATTCTATGCAATAAAAGACGACAAGGCTATCAAAACAGGAACTATAGTATCAACATTTTTTGCAGTAGTGGTAGCAGGCGGCTGTTACTTCCTTGGTGGCTTCGGCAGACTTTTTGTCAAGAGCGCTGACGGACTTCCGGAGGGCGGTTTTGACGGAATAGTTCCGACTATGATGGAAAAGCTTCCTTCACTGCTTTTCGGACTTGTTATCGTTCTTGTGCTTTCTGCTTCAATGTCAACACTTTCATCGCTTGTGCTTACATCAAGCTCCACTTTGACTATCGACCTTATCAAGCCTATAATGAAAGAAAAAATGGACGAGAAAAAACAGCTTATCACAATGAGAATTTTCATTGCCGTATTTCTTATCATCTCAGTTGTGCTTGCAATAATCACTCTTGAAAATCCACAGACAGTAATTTCAACTCTCATGTCTATCTCATGGGGCGCACTTGCAGGAGCATTTCTTGCGCCGTTTATGTACGGACTTTTCTGGAAGGGCGTAACAAGGGCGGCTTGCATGGCAAGCTTTATCGCAGGAGTAGGCATAACAGTGATACACATGGCATACTACACCCTTGCAGGACACACAGGAACACTTTGGGGCATAAACCTTGCCTCGCCTATCAACGCAGGCGCATTTGCGATGCTTTTCGGACTTGTTCTTGTACCTATCGTTAGCCTTATCACAAGGCAGAGCGACGCTGACAAGGCTCATGCTGAAAAGGTGTTCGAGTGCTACAATGACAGCGAGATATGATCTCATATCGCTTACATACTTGAAATGCAGACAGGGACGGACTTTGTTCGTTCCTGTTTTTTTGTGCGGATAATGCAAATGATATAGTGAGCGAAACGACAAAACAAGCGGGCGAACGGTGTTCGCCCCTACGATTTTGTTGCCGTGGGTTTTAGCCTTTTTTATTCAATTTTCAAGTTGCATTCGGAGTATGACACTGGGTATTATGCCCTAGGTTTTGTATACACAAAATATCACAATGCACGCCCACGTCCTGATACAAGTACTCTACAGCCTGTTCCAGAATCTCTCATCGTATTCACTAAGTCACAGGGCTTGTACGTGCCCGCAAGTATCTAAGACTCTTTCTACTTATCCCTGAAAAATGCTCATTTTGTTGCATAAAAAATGCAACAATTAATGGATTATTGCCAAATTAAATCATAAATCATTTGTTTGCACAAATTGACCACATGAATTTTGTATAATATCCACTGTAGGGGCGAACAGTGTTCGCCCGTTTTCCTACCTGAACTAACTTTTGGGGGTCCACATTATTAATGTGTATACAGACAAACAAAAAGTTCCATAAAACACCGTTCAACACCTGAACGCATTTTATGGAACTTTTTTCAGATTATAAATTTCTTCGCCTTGTTTACAATACTGCGGTCGTTTTCGTAAGACAGGACCTGTCCTGCCCTGCCGATCTCGACCCAGCGTATGTCTGCGATCTCCTCTTCCTGAGGAGTGTAGTCGGTGTTCTTTGCTTTGCCGATAAAGTAGACAACGATCTTCTGCGTGTCCTTCCTTGGTGAATAGGACACTATCTCCCGAAACGTGGTATCAAGATTTACGTCTATCCCCGTTTCCTCCATGATCTCACGCTTGGCAGTTTCTTCTTCTGTTTCATCGCCCTCAACGTGACCCTTTGGGAATGACCAGTGACCGCTGTTGATATGCTTTATCAGCAGTATCTCGGTGTTTCCGTGATACTTTCTGTAAACGATAGCACCGCAGGATTTTTCATGCAGCATCATTTTTCCTTTCCGGAGCTTAGCCCCAATATTTACTCATTGATTTAATTATATCACAACAGCCCTCATTTGTCTATACCCTTTAATAAATATACTCCCATTTTGTGCATATTCCACAAATCAGGTAAAATAAAAAAAGCCGTGCAAAAGCACAGCTTTTTGAAACAGTCAAAGATTATTCCTCGACCTTGTTCTCGATATACTTAACGATATCGCCAACAGTCTTGATGTTCTCGACCTCTTCATCAGGGATCTCTACATCAAAGCTCTCCTCGATGCTCATTACAAGGTCAACTACGTCCAGTGAGTCAGCGCCGAGATCATCTGTGATAGAAGCCTCCATAGTTACTGCGTCCTCTTCAACGTCGAGCTGCTCTACGATAATGTCCTTGATCTTATCAAATACCATTACTTTACCTCCATTCTGTACTTTACTGGGTCTGCCGCTCAGCGCAGCATTTATGTCAGCCGCCGCCGCCCATAAGTCGGCAAATCATTCGGCATGATCATCAAAAAAACTCATTCCTGCGGGTTTTCCTCAAACTCGCCCACAGTCCTAAACTTATTATACCGCCCCTCAAGCAATTCGTCAAGACCTTTTTGCAATTTTCTTTTCAAAGCTCCCTCGATATAGTCAGAGATATTCTCCGCAGTGAGCTGTGGGTCGTTATGTGCGCCGCCGTCGGCTTCGGAAATTATATGGTCGCACACGCCAAGTCTTGTAAGATCCTCGGCGGTTATCTTCATTATATCGCAGGCTTCACGCTCCCTTGTGGAATCCTTCCACAGGATACTTGCAAAGCCTCTCGGTGATATTACCGAATAGATAGCGTTTTCAAGCATTGCAAGCTCATCGCACACTGCAAGAGCCAGCGCACCTCCCGAGCCGCCCTCTCCGAGTATTATGGAGATAACAGGAGTCTTGAGGGTCATGAACTCCATGATGTTTTTGGCTATCGCTTCGCCCTGACCACGCTTCTCAGCTTCTACGCCGCAGAATGCGCCTGCTGTATCAACAAGGCATATAACAGGTCTATGGAACTTCTCAGCCTGCCTTGCAAGCCTGAGAGCCTTTCTATAGCCCTCAGGGTGTGGCATACCGAAATTGCACTTCTGATTTTCTGCAAGATCTCTGCCCTTTACCTCTGCGATAACTGTAACAGGTATGCCCTTAAAATAGGCTATACCGCCCATAACAGCACCGTCATCACCAAAAAGTCTGTCTCCGTGCATCTCAAAGAAATCGTCGAATATAAGAGGGATATAGTCCTTGGCAGTCGGTCTGCCCTTGTGTCTGATTATATCAAGTCTTTGACAAGCTGTCAGCTCACTCATTTGAGGACACCTCCTTTGCTGGCTTATGAAGTCTGAGTATATGAGCGAGAACTCTTCTCATTTTCTTTCGCTCAACTATCATATCAACAAAGCCGTTTTCAAGCATGAACTCGGCAGACTGGAAATCGTCAGGAAGCTTCTGCTTGATAGTACCCTCTATAACACGTCTGCCCGCAAATCCGATAAGCACCTTTGGCTCTGCGATTATGATATCGCCCAGTGACGCAAAGGAAGCTGTTACACCGCCCGTGGTAGGGTCGGTCATAACTGCGATATAAAGCAGACCTGCTTGGTTATGTCTAGCCACAGCACCACTTGTTTTCGCCATTTGCATAAGGGAAACTATACCCTCCTGCATTCTTGCTCCGCCTGAGGCTGTGAATGCGATAACAGGGAGCTTATTTGCGGTGGCGTATTCGATAGCTCGTGTTATCTTTTCGCCCACAACGCTGCCCATGGAAGCCATCATATAGTTGGAATCCATAACGATTATAACTATCTTCTCGCCTCTTATGGCAGCCTTTCCTGTGATAACGGCGTCTTTAAGACCGGTCTTTTCTCTCAAAGCCTGCTGTTTTGCTTCATAGTCAGGGAAATCTATAGGATTTTTTGATACCATATCCTTATCAAATTCCTCAAAGCTACCCTTATCTATGGTGATATCAAGACGTTCTTTAGCGGTAAGTCTTGAATGATAGTTACAGTGGGGACATACCTTGCCGTTTGCCTGAAACTCCTCCATAAAAGTGACGTTTCTGCATCTTGGACACTTGAAAAGCAGACCCTTTGGGATATCGGTCTTTTTCTTGTCATCGTCCGCCTTATCGCCGTTAAATCTTACTTTAACGACAGAAAACAGATCTTCAAGCATTATTCCTTACTCCTCTCATCTGCCAAAATGTCGGTACGGTTAAGAAAACCGTTATCGTAATTGCCCTCTAAAAACTCCGGGCGTCTTATAAGCTTGAGCTGGAAATCAACATTGGTTGCAACGCCGTCCACGATAAACTCAGACAGCGCCCATGTCATTTTTGCAATAGCTTCTTCTCTATTCTTACCGTGAACGATGAGCTTGCCTATCATGGAATCGTAATAAGGCGGTATCTCATAGCCCTGATAAACTGCGGTATCTACTCTTATTCCAGGGCCTCCCGGGATAAAGAGCGACTTTATCCTGCCCGGTGACGGTCTGAAATCAAGAAGCGGATTTTCCGCATTTATACGGCACTCTATTGCATGACCTGTCAGCTTTATATCCTCCTGCTTTATAGACAATCTCTGTCCTGATGCGATAAGGAGCTGTTGCTTTACAAGGTCAACGCCTGTGACAGCCTCTGTGATAGGGTGTTCCACCTGTATACGGGTGTTCATTTCCATGAAATAGAACTCGCCGTTTTTATCCACGAGGAACTCAATAGTGCCTGCATTCCTATAGCCGCAGACCTTAGCGGCTGTACAAGCGGCTTTGCCCATTTTCGCACGAAGCTCCTCATTCATAAAGCTTGCAGGGGAAGGGGCTTCCTCGAGGACCTTCTGATTTCTTCTCTGCATGGAGCAGTCACGCTCGCCCAGATAGATAACATCGCCGTAATTATCGGCAAGTATCTGTATCTCGATATGCTTAGGGTCTTCTATGAACTTCTCAATATAGATCTCATCATTGCCGAAGCAGGCAAGAGCTTCCTGCTTTGCGGCGGTCATCTGCGCTTCAAGCTCATCGTCGGAGTGAACGATCCTTATGCCACGTCCTCCGCCGCCTGCTGAAGCCTTTACCATAACAGGGTAGCCAAGATCTCTTGCAAGGGTATGCGCCGCATGGATATTTGAGATAGCGCCGTCTGAACCCATTATAACAGGCACACCTGCTTCTTTCATTGTTTCCTTTGCCTGCGCTTTATCGCCAAGCATTTCAATAGACTCGGCTCTTGGTCCTATGAAAGTTATGCCGCACTTTTCGCACATTCTCGCAAAGGACGGATTTTCAGACAGAAAGCCAAAGCCCGGGTGGATAGCGTCTGCACCTGTTATCTCGCAGGCGGAGATTATCGCCCTGACATTAAGATAACTGTCCTTGCTTGGTGCAGGACCTATGCAAACGGCTTCGTCTGCTATCTGAGCGTGGAGAGCATTTCTGTCGGCGGTGGAATATACCGCAACAGTATGTATGCCAAGCTCTCGGCAGGCTCTTATAATGCGGACAGCGATCTCGCCTCTGTTCGCTATCAATACTTTTTTGAACATATTATGCCTCACTAATTATGACTAGAATAAGAGATACCTTACTTTATCGCAAAAGTTATCTCAGCGGAAACAGCCTTCTTGCCGTTTACAGAAGCAAGTGCCTTTCCAACACCGATAGGACCCTTGACTTTGATTATCTCCACCTCGATATCCAGCTTATCACCAGGCACTACCTGCTGACGGAACTTACAGTTGTTTATGCCGCCGAACAGACCTATCTTGCCCTTGTTCTCAGGAAGTGAAAGCAGTGCAACTGCACCTGCCTGCGCACACATCTCTACCATAAGTACACCTGGGGTAACAGGATAGTTCGGGAAATGTCCCTTGAACCAAAAGTCCTCAGCCTTTATATACTTTGTAGCCTTTACACGCTTGCCCACTTCAAGCTCGTTTACCTCGTCGATAAGCAGAAAAGGGTCACGGTGAGGGATTATTTCCATGATCTGCTCTTTATTCAAAACAACTGCCATTGTCTTTCCTCCAAATCAGTTTAGTCAAGTATCATTATGGTCTGATCGAACTCAACAGCGTCGCCGCTGTTTACGCATATCTCTCTTACCACGCCGTCAAATTCGCTCTGTACTTCGCTCATTACCTTCATGGACTCGATAATGAAGATAGTGTCGCCCTTCTTTATCTTGTCGCCAACGCTTACGAACGGCTTTGAATCAGGTGACGGAGCGGCATAGAATGTTCCCACGATAGGGGCTTTAACTGCCTTGCCGCCTGTTACCGGCGCTGATGTTGCCGACGCTTCCGGTGCTGTCTGGGCAGCAGGTAAAGCTGTGCCTACAGCCATTGGCATAGGCATTCCCATTGGTGCAGGAGGAGGGCATTTCTTGCCCTTTACTGTTATCACCTTGTCGCCGTCAGCTATTGTTATCTCACCGAGGTCTTTATTCTTCACGATATCGGCAAGCTTCTCTATTGTTTCAAGGTCAAACTGACCATAAATTTTTTCGCTCATATCAGTTTCTCCTTATCAGTCGCACTTCTTGATACAGATAGTAGCGTTATGTCCGCCAAAGCCCAGAGAGTTTGAAAGTGCTGCATAGACAGGCATTTCTCTGTTGCCCTCAACGCAGTAGTCAAGGTCGCACTCAGGGTCAGGAGTGGTGTAGTTTATTGTCTTATGAACAAAGTCGTTGTGTACAGAAAGTGCAGTAACGATAGCTTCCATGCCGCCTGCCGCACCAAGAAGGTGACCTGTCATAGACTTTGTGGAGTTTATGACCGTCTTTCTTGCGGCTTCTTCGCCAAGAGCAAGCTTGATAGCTGTTGTTTCATACTTATCGTTAAGACCTGTTGATGTGCCGTGAGCGTTGATGTAGTTCACCTGCTCAGGCTTCAGGCCTGCTTCTTCATAGGCATACTTCATTGCATGGGCGGCAGCCTCACCTGTTGGTGATGGGCTTGTCATGTGATAAGCGTCGCCTGTTGCGCCATAGCCTGCTATTTCAGCTATGATATTTGCACCTCTTGCTTTAGCGTGTTCATACTCCTCAAGGCAAAGTATGCCTGCACCCTCGCCAAGGACAAAGCCCTGTCTGTTCAGGTCGAATGGAGTTGAAGCCTTGTCAAGTTCTGTTGCCTTTGAGAGAGCCTTCATATTGTTGAAGCCGCTGAGTGCAAAATGAGAGATACAAGCCTCTGAGCCGCCGCAAAGGCAAACGTCAAGATAGCCGTCCTTTATTTTTCTGAAAGCTTCGCCGATAGCATGAGTACCTGAAGCGCAAGCTGTAGTGGTACAGAAATTATCGCCCTTAAAGCCTGTATGCATTGCAACAGTACCAGCCGCCATATTGCCTATCATCATAGGGATAAAGAAAACCGATACCTTATCAGGCTTTTCGTTGAACTTTGTTACTTCCTTTTCGGTCATGTTAAGACCGCCGATACCAACACCGATTATAACGCCAGCCTTAAATGGATCAACGTCCTTGAAATCAGAGCCAGCCATTTTAAGAGCCTGCTTTGCAGAGCAAACAGCGAACTGAGTAAATCTATCCATTCTCTTTGCTTCTTTTTTATCTATATACTCAGTGCAGTCAAAATCCTTGACAGCGCCGACTATCTTTACAGGAAAATTTTCGGTATCAAACTGGTCAACATAAGATAGGCCGTTCTTGTTAGCCTTGATATTAGCCCAAAATTCCTCTACGTTCTTGCCAAGAGGGTTTACTGTACCCATACCTGTGATAACAACTCTTCTCATTTAAACACTCCTTAGTATCATTTAAAACATATCAAATCTACATTCCGTAAAACAAATCCACATGGCGTAAGATGCCCGTCACGGTGAGTGACTACATCATAAGTCCGCCGCTTATTTCTATTACCTGTCCTGTAACGTAGCTTGCGTCCTTGGAAGCAAGGAAGGATACAACGCCTGCTATCTCGTCAACTTCGCCGTAACGCTTCATAGCTATCTGATTTATCATAGCCTGCTTCTGAGCGTCTGTGAGCTTGTCTGTCATAGGGGTCTTGATAAATCCAGGGGCTACAGCATTGCAGGTGATACCTCTTGAGCCAAGCTCCTTTGCAACTGTCTTTGTCATGCCGACGATAGCTGCCTTTGTTGCGGAATAGTTTATCTGTCCGGGGTTGCCGTAAAGTCCTGCAACGGAAGCAAGATTTATTATTTTGCCTGACTTCTGTCGCATCATAACGCTGCCCACAAATTTTGACATATTGAACACGCTCTTCTGGTTTACAGCAACTACCATATCGTACTGCTCCTCGCTCATACGAGCCATAAGACCGTCACGAGTGATTCCTGCGTTGTTTACGAGCACGTCGATAGTGCCGAAACGAGCCTTTACTGCCTTGACTGTTTCCTCTACCTGTGCATAGCTTGAAACGTCGCAGATGAACTTTTCACACTCTACGCCCTCTGCCTTTATCTTATCCATTATATCGTTATCTTCAAACATTGCCTCTGAGATATCGTTGAGAGCAATATTATAGCCGTCCTTTGCAAGTCTGAGTGCTATCGCTGCACCTATTCCTCTTGCGGAACCTGTTATCAATGCTGTTGCCATTTTATTTTCCTCCGTCTTTTACTTGCCGAGAAGCTTTTCTGCTTCTGTGAACATTTCCTCTATCATATCCTTTGCAGGCTCGACCTTCTTTACCATGCCTGCGATAGCTCCGCAGAGGAAAGAACCCTCCTCAAGGTTGCCGTCCTGAACGGCTTTTCTCAGTGAACCGAGGGTTATCTCCTCGAACTCCTCAGGTGTGATCGTGCCGTTTGCTTCGCCGCTTGCAAGCTTCTTTGAGAACTTTGTCTTAACGTTTCTGCATGGGTGACCTGTATATCTGCCTGTTACGATGCTGTCTGTATCCTTTGCCTTTACAACAAGCTCCTTATAAACAGGGTTTATCTGACACTCCTCTGCGGCAAGGAAACGTGTGCCGAGCTGTACGCCCTCTGCGCCAAGCATGAATGAAGCGGCTATTCCTCTGCCGTCTGCTATTCCGCCTGCGGCGATAACAGGTATCTCAACTGCGTCAACTACCTGTGGTACAAGACACATGGTTGTGTTCTCACCGATATGTCCGCCTGACTCTGTTCCCTCTGCAATAACAGCGTCAGCGCCTGCTCTTTCCATTCTCTTTGCAAGAGCAACTGACGGAACGACAGGTATCACCTTTATGCCTGCTTCTTTCCAAGCAGCCATATACTTGCCTGGGTTGCCTGCACCTGTTGTTACGACAGGTACGCCCTCGTCTATAACGAGCTGAGCGAGGTCGTCGGCATTAGGGCTCATGAGCATGATATTAACACCGAAAGGCTTGCCGTTTACAGCCGCCTTTGTCTGTCTTATCTGATCTCTCAGGTAATCGATAGGTGCAGAGCCGCCTGCGATTATGCCAAGTCCGCCTGCGTTTGAAACTGCGGAAGCGAGAGTATGCTCAGCTATCCAAGCCATACCGCCCTGAAAGATAGGGTATTTTATACCCAAAAGTTCAGTTATTCTTGTCTTTGTAGTAGTCATAGTAGTTCTCCTTATTGTCAAAAGCAAATTTTATGCCATAATACATAATAACAATTTATTATGTACCGAATATAAACTGTATATTGATCATCAATACTCGAAAACAGCCGCACCATAAGTAAGTCCACCGCCGAAGCCTACAAGACAAATCTTGTCGCCTCTTTTTATCCTGCCTTCTGCAACTGCGTCGCAAAATGCGATAGGGATAGATGCGGAAGATGTGTTGCCGTAGCGATCGATATATACCGGGAACTTGTCCATTGAAACGCCAAGGTGCTTTGCGGCAGTTTCGATTATTCTTATATTTGCCTGATGAGGCACTATCCAATCAAGGTCATCAGGGGAAATTTCTATCTTTGCACAAGCCTGCTCAACTGCATTTGGAAGTGCCTTTGTGGCAAACTTATAGACCTCTTTGCCGTCCTGCTTGAAGAAATAGCCCTTTGTTTCAGGCATATCCATATCAAATTCCTCGGTATTAGTTCTGAAAGCGTTCTCAGACTTCAAAGCACGGGAAGCAAGATACTTTGCACCGTTTCCGTCTGCGCCAAGGAAACTTGAATATGTAGTATCCTCTGCTGTTTCAAGGACGAAAGCGGCTGCGCCGTCACCGAAAAGCACGCAGGAAGAACGGTCGGTATAATCAACGAATTTTGAAAGCTCCTCAGAAGCCACCAAAAGAACGGTCTTTATTCCGTCGCCTGTCTGGAGATATCTCTTTGCGGTATCAAAGCCGTAAACAAAGCCTGCACAAGCAGCGTTAAGGTCAAATGCGACACAGCCTATCGCGCCTATCTCTCTCTGGATAAGGCAGGAAAGTGACGGAGTGAAATAATCCCCTGTTACTGTTGTGGCAATAATAAGGTCGATATCCTCTGCCTTTACTCCTGCGTCAGCCATTGCAGCCTTTGCCGCCATTGCTCCAAGATAGTATGTAGGCTCGCCATTTGTGATGTGTCTTTGCTTGATGCCTGTTCTCTGAGTTATCCACTCGTCGCTTGTTTCAACGATCTTTGTGAAATCCTCGTTTGTTGCGACCATTTCAGGCACATATTTGCCTATGCCCTTGATCTTTACGCCTGTTACTTTACTTCCCACTGATTTTTCCTCCTGAAAATTCTATATTATATATTGTATATTTCCGCAATTTGTGCTATAATGTTCTTGTTCCTATGGAGCAAGTCAAAATATATTATATCAAAATATAATTAGTTAATTTTTTAACTATATAACACATATCATAACATTATAATTATAAACTGTTTTTTTAGATACGTCAATAACAAATTATGAACAACTCTTGATGAATTTAAACATTTAGAGAATTTTTCACAAGTTTTAGGGCGTTAGTTAATATTATGTGTCTATTTTTGAAAATATCTTGCAAAAATTAAATCATAAAACTATAATTGAGCGTAGATAACTTTCAGAAATTTACAGGTATGAGATAAGGCGGCTTTGATATTATCAGGCGGCTATGTATAAATTTAACCACAAAGGAGTAAAATTTTATGTCAAAAAATATTTTTTTGTTTTCAGGTCAGGGCTCACAGTATGTAGGAATGGCTAAGGAGCTTTGCGAAAAGTATGATGCTGCAAATGCGGTTTTCGACACAGCGGAAAAGGTGCTGGGATATGACCTGAGAGCGGTAACATTTGACGGTCCTGACACTGAGCTTAACAAGACAGTGAACTCACAGCCTGCTATAATGGCTTGCTCGCTTGCCGCTTTTGAAGCCGCAAAGGCTGAGGGCATCACATTTGACGGCGTAGCAGGTCACTCACTGGGCGAATATGCTGCTATGGTAGCCGCAGGTGTTGTAACTATGGAGGACGGCTTCAAGCTCATCAAGGCGAGAGCGGCTGCAATGCAGAAAGCCGCAGAGGCTAACAGTGGCTCAATGTATGCTATAATCGGTCTGCCTGCTGAAGAGGTCGAGAAGATATGCGAGGAAACAGAGGGCTATGTTGTTCCTGTAAACTACAACTCAGCCGTTCAGACTGTTATCGCTGGTGATACTGCGGCTTGCGAGGCGGCTGCGGCAAAGTTTGCGGAGATGAAGAAAAAGGCTATAAAGCTCAACGTTGCGTCCGCTTTCCACTCAAAGCTCATGCAGAGTGCGGCTGATGAATTTATTGAAACTGCAAAGACAGTTGAATTCAAGACTGCAAACGTTGATTTCTACTCAAACGTTCTTGGAACAAAGCTTGAAGATTTTTCTGCTATGCCTGATATGCTTGCCAAGCACATCGTTTCACCAGTTAAGTTCACTTCTGAGCTTGCAGAAATGGAAAAGGCAGGCTATGAAAACTTTATCGAGCTTGGCCCTAACAAGGTGCTTACGGGTCTTGTAAAGAAAACTCTCAAGGGCAAGAACGCTGTGAACATTGAGAACAATGCCACAATGGAAAAGGCTCTTGCTTCTCTGAGCTAAAATATCGAGGGGAGAAAAATGAAAAAGGCTATGAAAAGGGCTTTGCTGTTGGCATTGGCGGTGGCAATGCTTGTTTGTCTGAGTGCCTGTGGAAAATGTGCGTGGAAGATAAAGATAAACGGCAAGGATATACAGATACCATGCACTCTGGACGATATTGGCGAGGAATATGAATACACGCTGGATTATCCTTTTTCGGGAAACTCAAACGGCAAGGGGATATTCTCGGTGGCGCTTATGCAGGACGGCAGTATAATAGGCACTGTTAAGGTAGAAGCGGACAGTGTTGACAATATTGACAGGAAGTCGAAGATACGTCAGATAAGTGCGGCGCAAAGCAGTTCCGATAAAAAGGGAATGAGCATTGCAGGGGTAAAATGCGGTGATGACAAGACGGAAGTCAAAAAAGTTTTCGGCGAGCCTGACAGCCCTGACGCAGACGCATGGAAATACAAGAAAAGGGGCTTTTTGGCGACTTTCTTTTTTGACGATGACGGCAAGGTGACAATGCTGAGCATATCAGACATTGATGATGAAGATACCTGATAAAAGGCGGTGTATAAAATGAAACGCAATGACTACATATCATGGGACGAATATTTTATGGGCATTTCACTGCTATCTGCACAGAGGAGCAAGGATTCTCACACGCAGGTAGGAGCGTGCATAGTTTCTCAGGATAACAAGATATTGTCAGTAGGCTACAACGGTATGCCTACCGGGTGTTCTGATGATGAGATGCCGTGGGACAGGAACGGTGAGTTTCTTGACACGAAATATCCATTTGTATGTCATGCCGAGCTTAACGCCATTCTCAACCATGCGGCAGGAAGCTTACAGAATGCCAAGATATATGTTTCACTTTTTCCATGCAACGAATGTGCAAAGGCTATCATTCAAAGCGGCATAAAGGAAGTCGTTTACTGGGAGGACAAATACGCCGACACTGACGGAGTTAAGGCTTCTAAGAAAATGTTTGAGCTGACGGGGGTAAAGATACGCAGGTATATACCTACTAACCGTGAGATAACTATAAGGCTGTAAAAGGCAATTATCCTGCCGAAACAGTTTCAGGCGACAATGCGGGCGAACACTGTTCGCCCCTACTGTACATTGTGCGGTTATTAAGGTTTGTGCAATAAATTGCAAGTTGCCCCTACAGATATACATTATTAATATGATTAATATGCGGAAATTTTTTATAAAGAAGGAATGTAAAATGTCAAGAAAATACGCTATACTTGGAGAAACGCTTAAACATACTATGTCGCCCCCTATTCACGCCAGGCTTTTTGAGCTGAAAGGACGTGAGTTTGAGTATGAGATACTGGAGGTAAAGCCTGAGGAGCTTAAAGACAAGGCGGAGTATCTTAATTCTCTTAACGGCTACAACATCACTATTCCACACAAGATAGGCATTATAGAATACACTGATGAGCTTGACCAGTCGGCAAAGCGTTATCACTCTGTGAACTGCGTTGACAACAAAAACGGCAGGCATGTTGGTTACAACACTGACTGCGACGGCTTTCTCAGGACTGTTCGTGCAATGAATATCGACTTCACAGGAAAGATACTGCTTATAGGCTGCGGCGGAGTAGGCAGAATGATGGCAATTGAGGCGGCTCTTGCCGGGGCTGACCTTTACATTGCGGTGCTGGAGAGCGATATGCCTTTGGCTAAGCAGGTAGAGAAAGAGATAAAGGCTATGAAGTCTGACGCTAGGATAACTATTGTTCTAAACACTGAGATACCGACCGACGTTCACTACGAGCTGCTTATGAACGCTTGTCCTGTGGGAATGTATCCTAAGACAAACGCCTGCCCTGTTCCTGATGAAGTTATAAATGCGAGCGGTGCGGTATTTGACGTTATATACAATCCTCGTGAGACTTTGCTCATGCAGAAAGCCAAGGCTATGGGCAAGAACGCTGTCGGAGGCATGGCAATGCTGGTTTGGCAGGCGGTTTCCGCTCACGAGATATGGGACGGCGACGAATACACAGACGAGGAAGTTCAGTCTATCATAGACGAAATGGAGATCGCTGTGGAGAAGGATTTTAAGTAAAATACATTATAATAAGGATAGTAAATATGAGACCAATTTTTTTGTGCGGCTTTATGGGCTGCGGAAAATCTACTGTGGGAAAGATCTTGGCGAAAAAAATGGGCTGTCAGTGCGTTGACCTTGACAAGTATATCGAAGATACGGCAGGAATGAGCATACCTGAAATATTCGACAAATACGGTGAGGAGCATTTCAGGAAGCTTGAAACCGAGGCTCTTGCAGCATTTGCTGACATTGGCGGCGTTGTTGCAACAGGCGGCGGAGCATTGCTTTCGGAGGAGAACGGCAAGGTGGCTAAAAGATCGGGCATGGTGGTCTTTATCGACACATATTTCAACACTTGCTACGGACGCATAAAAAACGACCCTAACAGACCTATCGCTTACAACTCCACCAGAGAACAGCTTTCAGAGCGGTTTAACTATCGAAGGCCTTTATATCTTGCCCACTCACACTATGTCATAAGCGGTGGTTATCCGCCTATTGTCATCGCTTCTAAGATACAAAAGCTTTACAAGAGATTTGATTTCGGGCAGGGCTGATTCAGCTCTTCCCTGCAGGCTCGACCTTCATGCCCACTGTTTTCGGGCTTATCGCAAACCATGCGAGCCTTAAGCTTATGCCCGTTTATCTTGCATTTTTCTTCATACTTCTGCTTGTGATGATGTCAAAAACGAAAAAACTTTGTCATAATAAATAGTACGGCTTGTGCAAACAGTACCAAATTATTTGTATCTTGGATAATCAAAAATAGCTATTTATAACGAATAATCCAAAAACCCTGCAAGCACTGATAAAAAATGTTGAAAATCCTCCCGATATGTTGTATACTTATGGTATGAAAACGTTATATTAAACTGCCATATGACAGAAGGGAGCTGCAAATGGACATACAGAAAACCGTGCTTGTCGTTGACGACAGCACAACGAACCGATCTATACTTTGCGACATACTACATTCTGACTATACTGTGATCCAAGCAGAAAATGGCATACAGGCTCTTACAATGCTAAAAAAACAGGATAAAAAAGTTGACGCTATAATACTGGATATCATAATGCCCGAAATGGACGGATATGAGTTCATGGATAAAATAAAGCATGATAAAACCTTATCTCAGATACCTGTTATTATTCTAACAGAAAAATCAGACAGAGACACTGAAAAGAAGGTGCTTGAAAGCGGTGCGTGGGACTTTGTTCCAAAGCCTTATGACGCTGATATTATAAAGCTAAGGCTCAAAAACGTTATCGCAAGAAGTCAGGTATCGCTGCTCAAAGAGCTTAATAACGTTATGAACTACGACCCTCTTACGGAGATATATTCAAAGAATAAATTTTTCAGTGCGTCAAAGGCACTTCTTAAGGCTAATCCTGACAAGCAGTTCGCTTTTCTAAGACTAGATATCGACCGTTTCAAGCTTATAAATTCATTTTTCGGCACTGCGTATGGAGACAGACTGCTAAAGCATGTTGCAAAACGTATAAGAGATTTTGCAAAAACAACGGAATGCTGTACCTTTGGTAGGATAGACGCTGACGTTTTCGGTATCTTCACCCCTTATCAGGGCAAGAAAGAAACAGTAAAGCAGATAGAGCAGGCTGTTGAAAACATGAAAAAACTGTCCGCAAGCTATAACATCATGATCGTTTACGGCGTTTATGTGGTGACTGACAGAAGCCTGCCAATATCCTTCATGTGCGACCGTGCCGCTCTTGCCGCTAAAACTGTAAAAGGGCATTATATGAAAAGCTATGCTTTTTATGATGACAAAATGCGGCTTTCTATCGAAAATGAGCAGAATATAATAAATGAAATGAGCGACGCTCTTGAAAACCACGAGTTTGTGCCTTACTATCAGCCTAAGTATGATGTAAAGACAAACAAGCCTGTGGGTGCGGAGGCTCTTGCAAGGTGGATACACCCTACCAAGGGATTTATCTCACCTGGTGTGTTTATCCCGATATTTGAGAAAAACGGCTTTATCTCAAAGCTTGATTTCTACATATGGGAATGCGTATGCAAACAGCTCAAGGAATGGAAAGACAAGGGAGTGCCACTTTTCCCTGTGTCTGTAAACGTTTCACGGGTCAATCTTTATAACCCTAATCTATCGAAGATCATCATAGAGCTTACCAGAAAGTATGACGTTGACCCTAAGTATTTCAACATCGAGATAACGGAAAGCGTTTATACTGACGACAATGTAATGATAGATGATATCACTAGCCAGCTCAGAAATAATGGCTTTACTATCCTCATGGACGATTTTGGCAGCGGCTATTCTTCACTGAACGTACTCAAAGATGTTCAGGTGGATATGCTAAAAATGGACATGATGTTCATGTTCAAGGCAAAGTATGACGGCCGTGCAGAAACTATAATTTCTTCTGTTATCAGAATGGCCAAATGGCTCAATATTCCTGTTATAGCGGAAGGCGTTGACAAAGCGGAGCAGGTAGAATTTCTGAAAAGCGTAGGCTGTGACTACATTCAGGGTTTCTATTATTCAAAGCCTTTGCCTGCGGCAGACTATGAAAAGCTTATTTCAGATCAGGAGGAACAGCCTGTGCCTGAGAACGGGACGTCAGTAAACGACCTGCTGTGGGGCAAGGGCGGGGGATTGCTGGCATATATCGACAGCATCGACCAGCCTGCTACGATATATGAATGTTTTCCGGACGGCACAGTGGTAATGGTATGTTCAAACAAGGCATTTTCACAAAAATACGGCTATGACAGCAGTGTGTACGGCAAACTCAATGTTAAGAACTGCATTGACAGCGAATGCAAAGAGAAGTTCACAAGCACTGTGAACAAGGCAATAGAGAGCAAGGACAGAGCAGAATGTGTTCTCAGTATGCACGAGATAAACGGCAAGAAGCACTGGTTCAAGACGCATTTACGCTTTATCAGCGAAACAGGTGTAAGCTCTGTGCTTATAGCGTATTTCACGGACGTGACCGACATGGTGTTGACGGATAAACGCATAAACGACTATAAGAACTATATCCAAAACGAAATAGACCGAAAGCACAAGATCCTTATTGTAAGCAACAACAGCGACGCACGCTGTCAGCTCGAGGGGATACTTTCTCAGGAAAATACTGTTTTCACGGCAGAAACCATTCAGGAAGGGAAAAAGCTTCTTCTTAACGAGGATATCGACCTTATTTATTTTGACATACAGCTTATTTCCAAGGACGACGAATTTCCTCTTGACATTGATGAGAGAAGACTCCCTGTTATTGCTATAACTCAGGCTCATAGCGTACTTAAAGGCATGACAAAATTGAAGAACAGAGTTTCAGACTTTGTTATGAAGCCGTATATAGATGAGCTGGTACGTCTGAGAACGAACAATCTTTTAAAGATCAATATTTCAGGCAGTGCAAACGAAAAATATTTTAGCCGAACGAAATGATCTGAAAAAGTCCTCTGCGACAAGCGGGGGCTTTTTTCTATTATTAAGCTGTTAGCTTTATTGACAAAATATACACTATCTGATATTATATAGGTATGAATGCTGAAAGCGAGGGAGAAAAAATGTATCTTGACAAGTGGCGTGTGGCAATAAGAAATTTGAAAAATTCGCTTTTTTCATATCCAAACACGGCTCAAAGCTGTTTCCCTGACCCTATCACGGACGACACAGTGTTTTACTGCGTTCAAGGTCTTGTATATGGCAGTCAAAAGTTCCCCGACGGAAAATTCATACGCAGTTCTCCTGTGACCTCGGTATACTCCGAGGACGGAAAGCTTTTTGCCAAAACAATAAACAACGTTTATGAGCTTAAAACGCCAAGCGATTATTTTGACTGCGATATCGCTGAAAATGCCGCACAAAAAACAGGAAGCAGTGAGCTTGCTGAAACAGCTAAAATGCAGAGAGAAAAGCTCACGGCACAGCTTGATAAATTTTTCACGATCTGTCAGAGGCTTTGCGATAATGAACAGGCTGACGTTGCAAATGAGTTACCTGAAGATACTCTTGTTATATGCTATTACGGCACTGACCCACATGGAAACAAGATGTTCTACAAAAAAGAAGATATGGTAGTGCCTGTTTTTGCATATGTGACCGTTGGGCTGGTCATTGATTCTGTGGGGCTTGCGGAAAGCGAGGAAAAGCTGGAATCATGGGATACGCTGGGGAGATATTATATTGACAGCGAGCTTATGGAGTTTTATGACTGTGACACGAAAAACCTTATTTTCTGCAATTTGACGAACTCTCCTATATATGTCACAATTTACGAAAGTTCCGCCGCTATGCTCTGTATGCCAAACACGGCTAAGATAGCTTCAAGAAAAGTAAAAGAAAAATAAAACTTTTATCCGTCTGAGATCTCAGGCGGATTTTTTTTATTGCACAATATAGAAAAGAACGTTGAAAATTAATAGAATGTTAAACTTTTAACGTGCCATAGCAATTGAATAATCGTCGAAAGTGTAGTATAATTTTCTTATATAGTTGCTTTTTGATGTAAAATAATATATTTAACTATTTTTTGTATCGTGAGGAAAAGATCATGGAAATTTTAAAACAGCGTATTCTTAAGGACGGAGTAGTAAAGGAAGGAAACGTTCTCAAAGTCGATAAATTCCTTAACCACCAAATGGACGTCAAGCTTTTCAACGATATCGGTGAGGAGTTTGCAAAGAGATTTGCAGGAACAGGCGTAAACAAGATACTCACTATCGAGTCATCCGGTATCGGCATTGCCTGCATTGCGGCACAGCATTTTAACAACTGCCCTGTTATTTTCGCAAAGAAAACTCTCAGCAAAAATCTTGACGGCGAAATGTTCGTTACTCAGGTAAAGTCCTACACAAAGGGCGTTACATATGACGTTATGGTATCTGAAAAATATCTCGGCAAGGGTGACAAGGTGCTTATTATAGACGATTTTCTTGCTAACGGCTGCGCTCTTATGGGGCTTATAGATATCGTAAAGCAGTCCGGGGCTGAGCTTGCGGGAGCAGGTATCGTTATCGAAAAGGGCTTCCAGGTTGGCGGAAAGACTATCCGTGACATGGGCGTAAAGCTCGAATCTCTTGCTATCGTTGACTCTATGGACAACGGCACTATCACTTTCAAGGACTAACGCACAAGGCGTTACCAATAAATATTTTATGGAGGAAGATCAAACATGAAGGTAAGACGTATTCTTGCGCTCGTTCTTTCTGCGGCTCTTGCTGTAACAGCTCTTACAGCTTGTACATCTGCTAAGGACGAAGCATCACAGAAGTCGGCTGACAATCAGACGGCAACTCTCAGCTATGACACTGTAAAGATCGGTGTTATACACATCGGCAACCCTGCCGACGGTTCAGGCTACACATATGCTCACGATCAGGGTATCGTTGGTATGCAGAAGGAGCTTGGACTTAAAGACGATCAGATCGTTAGAAAAAACAACGTATCAGACAGCGACCCTGCTGCTACAGAAACAGCTATCCGTGAGTGCATCGAGGAAGGCTGCAACATCATCTTCGGCACAAGCTGGGGCTATATGGACAAAATGGAATCCCTTGCAGAAGAATATCCTGACGTTTATTTCTGCCACGGCACAGGCTACAAGAACAACGGCAAGAACCTTAACAACTACTTCGGAAGAATTTATCAGGCAAGATATCTCACCGGTATCGTTGCAGGTATGAAGACAGAGTCAAATCTTATCGGTTACGTTTCCGCTATGGGCAGCGAGAACTCTGAGTGCACAGGCGGTATCGACGCTTTCGCAATGGGCGTTTATTCTGTAAATCCTGACGCTAAGGTATATGTAAAGGTAACAAACAGCTGGTATTCACCAACAGAGGAAACAAACGCTGCAAAGGCTCTTCTTTCTGAGGGCTGCGACGTTATCGCCCAGCACTGCGACACACCTAACCCACAGCTCGAGGCTGAAAGTGCAGGCAAGTGGGGCGTAGGCTACAACACAGATATGTCTAAGGACGCTCCAAAGGCTACACTTACTTCAACTCTTTGGAACTGGTCTGCATACTACACATATCAGGTAAAGCAGATCGTAGATGGCAACTGGAAGTGTGAGAACTACTACGGCGGCATGGCTGACGGTCTTGTAGACATCGCTCCTCTGAACAAGGATCTCTGCACAGAGGATATGCAGAAGGCTGTTGACGAGGCTAAGGCTAAGCTTGAGGACGGTTCATTTAACGTATTTGACGGCGTTATCGAAACAAACGACGGCAAAACAGTTGGCGAAGAGGGCAAAACTCTTGACGACGCTACTATCACAGGCGGAATCAACTGGTACTTCAAGAACGTTGAGGTCAAGTAATAAGGCTTAACAGCTTAACAAAACATTTATACGGGCGGTGCAGGTTGCCGCCTGTTTTGTTAATGATATGAGCATACGGCAGCAGGTAATTCTGCTGTCGGTTTCTGATGACATTAGCAAATCTAAGGAAGTTCATAAAAAGGAGCTGAAAGTATGAGTGAAGAAATATCTGCTGAGATCGCTGTAAAATGCAGCGGGATAACAAAAGTTTTCGGCAGCGTGGTTGCAAACGACGGCATTGATCTTGAAGTAAAATACGGTGAGATACTTGCACTGCTGGGCGAAAACGGATCAGGAAAGACCACGTTGATGAATATGCTTTCGGGTATCTATCACCCTGACAAGGGCAATATCTACATTGCCGGCAAGCCTGAGGCGATAAATTCACCTATGGATTCTATCGAACTTGGCATAGGCATGATACATCAGCACTTCAAGCTTGTGGAGGTGTTCTCCGCCGCAGACAACATTGTGGCAGGCACAAAGGGCAAGCTTAAGAGCAAGGGCGCTGTAAGAGATGAGATAAAAAAGATATCTGAACAGCTTGGTCTTGAAGTTGATCCTGACAAAAAGGTATACAATATGTCCGTCAGTGAAAAGCAGACAGTTGAGATTCTGAAAGTGCTTTACAGGGGTGCTAAAATACTTATTCTTGACGAGCCTACGGCGGTTCTTACTCCGCAGGAAACTGAAAAGCTTTTCAATATCCTGAGAAAAATGAAAGCTCAGGGCTGTGCTATCATTATCATCACCCACAAGCTGGGCGAGGTAATGGATATATCTGACAGAGTGACCATACTGCGAAAGGGCAAGAGCGTTGAAACTGTAAACACAGCAGAGAGCAGTGAAAAGCAGCTCACCGAGCTTATGGTGGGCAAGGCGGTGGAGCTTTCAATAGAAAGACCTGAACCTGTGAACGTAAAGCCGATACTTAACGTAGTCGATCTGACGGTAAAGAACTCTGAGGGAAGCATTGCTCTCGATGACGTAAGCTTTGTTATAAACAGGGGCGAGATACTTGGTGTGGCAGGCATTGCAGGAAGCGGTCAGAAAGAGCTTTGCGAGACTATCGCAGGGCTTCAGAAGATAGAAAAGGGTGCAGTGCTTTACAACAAGGAGAACATCATAGGCAAGACACCTAAGGAGATAATAAATCTCGGCATAAGCATGAGCTTTATCCCTGAGGACAGACTTGGAATGGGTCTTATCGCTTCGGTGGGTATGACGGACAATATGCTTCTTAAAACATACAAGCAGGGCAAGCTTTGCTTTGTGGACAGAAAGCCTGCTAAGGCGCTTTCAAAGGAGCTTATAGAAAAGCTTGAAATAAAAACTCCGTCCACGGAGCTTCCTGTAAGAATGCTTTCGGGAGGAAACGTTCAGAAGGTCCTGCTTGGACGAGAGATACACAGTGAGCCTGATCTGCTCATAACCGCATATCCTGTTCGTGGACTTGACATCAACTCATCATATCTCATATACTCGCTTCTTAACGAGCAGAAGAAAAAGAACACGGCTGTGCTTTTCATAGGCGAGGACCTTGACGTTCTTCTGGAGCTTTGCGACAGGATAATGGTGCTTTGTCACGGCAAGATAACAGGTATTTGTGACGCCAAAAAGGTCACAAAGGAACAGGTAGGCATGATGATGACAGGCTCGACAATGGAGGAGGTGCTGGGCATTGGCTGATATTATAAAAAAAGAGCCTCTTATAAGAATAGCCAAGCGTGCTGAACGCTCAAACAAGCAAAAGCTTATCATAAGGCTTCTGTCGGTGCTTCTGGCTATTTGTGCAGGCGGAATATTCATTCTTATTCTTGGCAAAGATCCGTTTTCATACTATGCGAAAATGGTAAAGGGTGCTTTTATCGGCAAGAACGCCGCAAGCCCTTTTATGCCGTTCAAAGAGACCATAAAGATAATGATACCGCTTCTTATATCTTCTCTTGGCATTACGCTTGCGTTTAAGATGAAGTTTTGGAATATCGGTGCAGAGGGTCAGATAATAATGGGCGGAGTTTTCGCTTCATACTTTGCTCTTTATCATTACGATATGCCTCACTATCTGCTTTTCATTGTAATGTTCGTTGCGGCGATGATAGGCGGAGGACTGTATGGCATTATCCCTGCATTTTTCAAGGCAAAATTCGACACAAACGAAACTTTGCTCACCCTTATGCTCAACTATATCGCACTTTACGTTATAGATTGGCTCACAAAGGGCGCATGGCAGGATCCTGAGTCAAAGGGATATCCTAAGATAGCAAGATTTGATCTTAACGCTTGGCTTGATTCGCTAGGCGGTGTTCAGGTAGGCTGGGTGATAGGTCTGGTGCTTGTGGTATTGGTATTTATCTATCTTAAATACACAAAGCAGGGCTACGAGATAACTGTAGTATCAGACAGCCATGCAACTGCAAGATATGCAGGCATGAGCCCTAGCAAGATAATGATAAGAACGATGTTTTTGAGCGGTGCTATCTGCGGTATCGCAGGAATGGTGCAGGCTTGCGGAACAGAACACACACTTTCAACATCTGTTGCAGGCGGAGTAGGCTTCACGGCTATCATAGTTGCATGGCTTGCAAACCTCAATCCGTTCGGCATACTTGTGGTGTCGTTCCTATTTGCAGTTTTGGAGAAGGGCAGCACGGTAGTATCGTCTGAATTTGTGCTTTCACCTTACTGCTCGAACGTTTTGCAGGGAATAATCCTGTTCTTCGTGCTTGGCTGCGAGTTCTTCATCAGATACAGATTTGTAACAAGAGGAGGCAGGAAAAATGACTAGACTTATTTCATTCCTTGCCCATGCGGTATATATGGGTACTCCTCTGCTTTTCGGCACAGTAGGAGAGATACAAAACGAAAAGGCGGGACACCTTAACCTTGGTGTTGAGGGAACAATGGCAATGGGCGCTTGCGCAGGCTTTATGGTAGCATACAAGACAGGAAGCCTTTGGCTTTCCATACTTGCGGCATTTCTTATGGGTGCGCTTGTTTCGCTTATCTATGCTTTTCTTACCATAACAATGATGGCGAACCAAAACGTAACAGGTCTTACACTGACTATATTCGGCACAGGACTTTCAAACTTCATAGGCGAGCAGATGATATCCGCTTCACCTACAGGAAATCTCAAGCTTCCTGAGGGAGTTATGAACAGCCTGAAAGACATTGACATACCGCTTCTTAGCAAGATACCTGTTCTTGGAGAGGTACTTTTCTCACAGAACATTTTCACATATCTGAGCATTGTTATCGCTGTGATAATGTTTATCTATCTGAAAAAGACAAAGGTGGGTCTTAACCTTAGAACTATCGGTGAGAATCCTGCTGTTGCGGACGCAGTGGGAATAAACGTTGTGAAATACAAATACATAAACGTTCTTATCGGCGGAGGAATATGCGGAATAGGCGGAGCGTTCTGCTCAATGGTAATAAACGGCGGTGTTTGGATGGCAAACAGCGTGAACGGTCTTGGCTGGATAGCTGTAGCGCTTGTTATCTTCGCTGTATGGAATCCTGCAAGGGCTATTTACGGAGCGTATATTTTCGGTGCATTCATGGTATTGAAATACTACTTCCCGAAAAACCTCGGCTTCACTGTTCCTGAGTCATTCTTTGATATGCTCCCATATCTTGTAACGGCTCTTGTTCTTATCATCACTTCTGTGAAAAAATCAAGAGAACGTTCACAGCCACAATCCTGCGGTATAAATTATTTCCGTGAGGAGAGATAGGATATTGAAGCTTGGCATTGTTTTCAAAGTGTAAAATAATTCTCAAGCCCTGAGAAAGCGGGCTGTCGAGGGCGCCAGCCCCTACAATATATTACAGATAATACCTAAAGCAACATATTTAAAAGCTCTGCGTTTTGCAGGGCTTTTATTTTTGCCCTAGTGACAAAATGCAGAAGATGTGATATAATCAGATAAAAAGGGGTGAGAAAAGCGACACATTATGTCTGTTCACTTTATCAAGCATAGAAGATACCTCCGAAATTTTATTTTTTCTATACTTGATTATAACAGCAAACCGCATATCTTTCAAGTGGACAAAACCCGAGATTTTATGGACAAAGCTTAGGTGTTCATAGTCCAATTACGATACAAAAAAAAGCGGGCGACCAAAGGTCGCCCATACACTTTGCTTTGTTAGGTTATGATAAACTGTTTTTACTTTGCCTTTGCCGAAGCCACGAAAGCTTTAAGCTCCTCCTCAGGCATATAGCCGACAGTTGAAGCAACTACCTTGCCATGTTTCACAACAAAAAGGGCAGGTATGCTCGAGATACCGAAAGCGGCTGCAAGCTCGTTTTCCTCGTCAACGTTGACCTTCCCCACCTTTACAGAACTGTCCTCCTCAGAATACTTATCCACCAGCGGTGAAAGCATTTTGCACGGACCGCACCATGCTGCCCAGAAGTCAAGCAGGACAGGCTTTTCCGAGTGCATTACTTCGTTTTCAAAATTATCCTTTGTTATGACCTTTACAGACATTTTTCACAGCTCCTTTTCTAATCCTTGCTTTTGTAATAGAGCATACAATGGCAGAAGCCCTCAAAATTCGGGTCGGCTATCTGCTCACGGAACTCTTTGCAAATACACTTGTTTTCCTCTGTGCGCTGTATCCTGCACGGACAATAGCCACCTGTGCGTTTAAGCCCCTCTTTTATGCTCTTTACCATTTCTTTATCATCATTAAGACGTACCATTACTACCTATCCTTTGCAGATATGCTTAGATTATTCCTTGACAAATGCCTTTACAATCTCGCCGATATACTGATAGTGATAATCCTTGTCAGAATACCATTTCTCATCGTTTTCAGTGTCAACAAAGCACTCAGGCTTCATCTCCTGAACATAAGCCTTTTTGCACACAAGCACCATATCAGCTTCCGCAAAAGCTGTTACCTCCACGCCGTTTTCAGACACGAACACAGGGGTAAGACCTGTTTCCTTTGCCTTGTCGCAGTCACGTCCACTATGTGAGCCACAGAATGAAAGTGCCTTTTTATACTCCTCTTTGAAAAAGCTTATGGTGAAATATTCTGCCTTGTCGATAAATTCCTTTGTATATCTCTGTGGTCTTATAACTGTGGTGAAGGTGTTCTTTCCCCACATAACGCCTGCAAAGCCCCATGAAGCTGTCATTGTGTTCCAGCCACTCTCGTCGCCTGCTGTTACAAGAAACCACTCCTTGCCTATCTTTTTGTATGGATTGAAGTCAATGGCGTCAAGCTTTTCTGTTACCTCTTTGAAACCGTTGAAACTGCTCATTTTCATTACCGCCTTTCAGTATTATGTCAGACTTATCATACTTATTGTACACCAATATCGTATAGAAGACGTCTGAGTATATTATATATCATTTCTTATGAAATTGCAACCCCTTGAAAACCCTGAAATATTGTACAAAAATCGTTAAACAGGGCTTTTTTGTGTTGCTTTTTTTGAAGAATAGTGATATAATTGAATTAGGTATTTGTAAAGCTGTTTTTGTGTTTTTGGTTTAGCTGTTTTATTTTATGCCGTTGCAATACTCGATATGTATATCTTTTGAAGTTTATACAGAATAAATTGTATATTGTCCGAAAATATATATTAAAAAGCCTTAAAATGTGTATAAATATAAAATTTTTATGCAAAAGCACTTGACAATGCTGTATAAAGGTGTATAATAATTTTATCGGCATGAAAGCCGTGAAAATATTATACAAACATACTTACTACATACAATGGAGGAATTTTGTTATGGCAAAAGAGATCAAAAAAGTTGTCCTTGCTTATTCCGGCGGACTTGATACATCTATCATCATTCCGTGGCTCAAGGAAAACTACAACAACTGCGAAGTAATCGCTGTTTCAGGAAACGTTGGTCAGGGCACAGAGCTTGACGGTCTTGAGGAAAAGGCTATCAAGACAGGCGCTTCTAAGCTCTATATCGAGGACCTTACAGAAGAGTTCATCGAGGATTATGTATATCCAACAGTACAGGCTGGCGCTGTTTATGAGAACCAGTACCTCCTCGGCACTTCATTTGCTCGTCCAATTATTGCAAAGAGAATAGCTGAGATCGCTATCAAGGAGGGTGCTGACGCTATATGCCACGGCTGCACAGGTAAGGGTAACGACCAGGTTAGATTTGAGCTTGCTATCAAGGCTTTCGCTCCTGATATGCAGATAATCGCTCCTTGGAGAATCTGGGATCTTAAGTCAAGAGAGCAGGAGATCGAGTATGCTGAGGCTCACAACATTCCTCTGAAGATAAACAGAGAAACAAACTACTCAAAGGACAAGAACCTTTGGCACCTTTCACACGAAGGTCTGGATCTTGAAGATCCTGCAAACGAGCCACAGTATGAGAAGCCGGGCTTCCTTGAAATGGGCGTTTCACCTATCATGGCTCCTGACAAGCCAACTTATGTAACTATCCACTTTGAAAAGGGTATCCCAACAGCAGTTGACGGCGTTGAGATGAACGGCAAGGAGCTTGTTACAAAGCTTAACGAGCTTGGCGGTGCAAACGGTATCGGTCTTGCTGACCTTGTTGAGAACAGACTTGTTGGCATGAAGTCAAGAGGCGTTTATGAAACTCCAGGTGGAGCTATCCTTTACAAGGCTCATGAAGTTCTTGAAACTATCACACTTGACAAGGAAACTGCAAGAGTTAAGCAGTATCTTTCAATCAAGTTTGCTGACATTGTTTACAATGGTCAGTGGTTCACTCCTCTTCGTGAAGCTATGAGCGCATTTGTTACAGAAACACAGAAGACTGTTACAGGTGACGTTAAACTGAAGCTTTACAAGGGCAACATGATAAACGCAGGCGTAACATCTCCATACACACTTTATGATGAAGAAGTTGCTACATTTGATGAGGACAATGTTTACAATCAGGCTGATTCAGCAGGATTTATCAACCTCTTCGGTCTGCCTATCAAGGTAAGAGCTAAACTCGAGCAGAAGAGAAACGCTAAGAAGGACTAATAGTGACGCTCTGCTTCACAGAGCATAAAGGTGTATAGCCTTAAAAAGTTTGTATAATATTTTTCACGGAGGTTTTGATATGTCAGATAACAACAGCATTTTTGAGCCTGCAATAGACAAGAAGGTCGAGATCTCTTATGACAGCCTGCCGAACTCCTCTTTTGAGGACGTAAACCTCGGCGGAGCAAAGTTCTCGAACGTAAATCTTAAGGAAGCCGTTTTCGATGACGTTAATATGGATGAGACACATTTCAACAACGTCAGCATGAAAGAAAGCGACTTTGCAGATATGTATATGGTAAACACAAAGTTCTTGGGCGTAAATCTCAGCAACTCGAGATTTGGCTGCTCTATCATGAACAATGTTGAGTTTAAAAATCCTGATCTTAAGAACTCACAGTTCATTCACTGTGACCTTACAAACGTTGAGATAAACGATTGCAAGATAGACGGTCTGAAGATCAACGGCGTGGATATCCAGAAGCTGCTTGAACAGCACGAAAAGGAAATGTGATCCGCACTTATTGAAATGTATTGGGGCAGGATGATCCTTTGGGGTCATTTTGCCCATACATTTTTTATATTTGATAACTTGAAATAAACATAAAGGACGGTTTTAAAATGGCAGGAAAAATGTGGGCAGGAAGATTTACAAAGGAAGTTGACGAAAGAGTCAATGATTTCAATTCATCTATTTCCTTTGACGCAAGAATGTACCGCTATGATATAGAGGGTTCTATGGCACACGCCACTATGCTTGGCGAGTGCGGTATAATCGAAAAGCACGAAAGCGAAAAAATAGTCCAGGGACTTAAGGGTATTCTTGCGGATATCGACGAGGGCAAATTACAGTTCGACCCTACTGCAGAGGACGTTCATATGTTTGTTGAGGCTGAGCTTACCAAAAGGCTCGGTGACACAGGCAAAAGACTTCACACGGCAAGATCAAGAAACGATCAGGTAGCTCTTGACGTGAGAATGATACTCAGAGCCGAAACGAAAGAGATAATCGAGCTTGTGAAAAAGCTTGAACACACTATCCTTGACATTGCAGAGAAAAATCTCACAACTGTTATGCCGGGATATACTCATCTTCAGAGGGCACAGCCTATCACATTTGCTCACCACCTTATGGCATATGCAAATATGCTTCTGAGAGATATTTCAAGACTTGAGGACAGCTACAAGAGAACGAACATCATGCCTTTGGGCAGTGGTGCGCTGGCTTCCACAACTTACCCTATAAACAGACAGAGAGTTTGCGACCTGCTTGGCTTTGACGAGATAACACAGAACTCACTTGACGGCGTTTCAGACAGAGATTTCTGCATTGAGCTTTGCTCAGCTATCTCACTGCTTATGATGCACCTTTCAAGATTTTCTGAGGAGATAATCCTTTGGTGCTCATGGGAGTTCAAATTTATCGAGCTTGACGACGCTTATGCAACAGGCTCGTCTATCATGCCGCAGAAGAAAAACCCTGATGTTACTGAGCTTATAAGAGGAAAGACAGGAAGAGTTTACGGCGACCTTAACACACTGCTCGTTATGATGAAGGGTCTGCCGCTTGCATACAACAAGGATATGCAGGAGGACAAGGAGGCTATCTTTGACGCTATCGACACTGTTAAGCTTTGTCTTAAAACGTTCGACCCGATGCTCGCCACAATGAGAGTTATCCCTGAGAACATGAGAAACGCCGCAGCCAAGGGCTTTATCAACGCTACAGACTGCGCTGACTATCTTGTTAAGAAGGGTATGCCTTTCAGGGACGCTTACAAGATAACGGGCACTCTCGTTCACACCTGCATTGAAAAGGGCTGCACCCTTGAAACTCTCCCATTGGAGGAGTACAAGAAGCTTACTGACAACTTTGACAAGGACGTTTATGACGCTATCAGCCTTGACACCTGCGTAATGCAGAGAAAAGCGGCAGGCGGTCCTGCGCCTGAGTCTGTAAAAGCTCAGATAGAATATGTCAGAAATAAGCTTTGATAAACACCGCTCCCCTGTTAAGACGGCACTGCTATATCTTGTGCTGTGGGAGCTTGCGACAGTTATAATGTGGCTTTTTACGGCTAAGCTTTTTGTGATATATCCGCTGTTTGCGGTGGGATTTACGGTAGTGTACCCTGTGTGTACATGGTGGGCTTGCTACCGACACGCTAAGAACTACGGCTTGAAATGGTATGTTGCACCTGTGATGATAGCGGTTTCGGTGATAGAATATATCTTCGTGGAGGAAGCAAGGTCGGTAGTGCCGAACTTTATCGTACTCACTGTGTTGACCGCAGGCTTCGCTGCAGGTCTTGGAAACTGCTTTGCGGATAAGTACGCAATAAACGCCGCAAAAGAAGATAAAAAGCGTAAAAAGCTGAAAAAAGAACCTGAATACAAGAACATTTTGGACGATAATTAAAAGTATGCAGACGGCTAAAGAGCTGTCAGCCAAACGTGCGAACACTGTTCGCCCCTACAAAAGTTTGCCTTTGCATGAGCATACAGATTATTGGCAGACAAAATCATAAAGTTTTTTAGAAGGATATGAAGAAAAATGAAAACAAGAGTTTTTATTGACGGCAAAGAGGGAACAACGGGACTTCAGATATATGAGCGTTTTCAGAACAGAAATGACGTTGAGATAATGCTCATTGACGAGGAAAAGCGTAAGGACGTGAACGAGAGAGCAAAGATGATAAACTCATCGGATATCACTTTTCTCTGCCTGCCTGACGCAGCGGCAATAGAGGCGGCTTCACTTTGCACAAACCCTGATGTTAGGATAATCGACGCTTCTACCGCCCACAGAACAAACCCTGCTTGGGACTATGGTTTCCCTGAGCTTTCCGAAAAGCATAGAGAGAATATCCGCAATTCAAAAAGAGTTGCAAACCCAGGCTGTTATGCAAGCGGCTTTATAAGCCTTGTTTATCCTCTCGTAAAGGCAGGAGTGCTTCCTGAGGATTATCCTGTTACCTGCCATGCAGTTTCAGGCTACAGCGGCGGTGGAAAGAAAATGATAGCCGCTATGGAGAGCGAAAATAAAACAAAGGAAATGTATTCTCCACGTCAGTATGCACTTGGGCAGAAGCACAAGCATATCCCTGAAATGCAGGCGGTGTGCGGACTTAAATATAAGCCTATGTTCAATCCGATAGTGGACGACTATTATAATGGTATGGTCGTTTCTGTGCCGCTGGTGACAAGATGTCTGACAAAGAAGTATACACCTGAGAATATCCATGAAATAATGGCGGAGCATTATCTTGGTCAGCATTTCGTTAAGGTAATGGAGCTTGGAGGAACGGAAACGCTTCCTGACGGATTTATCGCAGCGAATACATTGGCAGGAACAAATAATTTGCAGATATTTGTCTGCGGAAATGAAGATCAGATATTGCTTATGTCGAGATTTGATAACCTTGGAAAAGGTGCAAGCGGCGCAGCAATACAGAATATGAATATAATGTTGGGGATAAACGAAGCAACGGGTCTGGAATAACAAAAAAGCAAAAAACAAACCAAAAGCACCGCACAAAAAATCGCCGGTGCAGGGCGGCGTTAGCCCTGCCGAGGGACGGGGGCGAGCAGCCCCAGCGGGGGCAAAATAAAGCCAAAAGCAAAATCAAACCCAACAGGGGGCAGAGCCCCCACCACAAAAGTACGGTCTAAAAAAAGCGGCGAACAAAAAAATAAAACAAACCGAAGTAAATTTTCTCAACCAAGCCTAAAAACCAACAAAACTCCGCCGCTTTTGTCATTTGAACAGCGAAGCGTCTTCAAATGACTCGCCAACGGCGACAATAAGCTCCCCCACAAAGGAGAGCAATTCCCGACCAATGAGTGCGAATATAAAAGTGCGGAAAAAATAAGCGGGCGAACGCTGTTCGCCCCTACAGAAATAATTAATAGAAAAAATCTGTCCTGATCTAATTAGTGTGAAAATTTTGTAAGGAGTTTTGAATATGAAAGAGATATCAAAGAAAAATTTCGACGGCTATAAGTATGTAGACGGCGGCGTGTGTGCTGCAAAGGGCTTTAAGGCTAACGGTCTTTATTGCGGCATAAAGGAAAACCCTACAAAAAAGCCTGACCTCTGCCTTGTGGAGTCTGACGTTATGTGTTCAGCCGCCGGCGTTTTTACTCAGAATAAGGTCAAGGGTGCTCCTGTTACTGTTTCTCAGAAAAATCTTGCTAAAACAGGCGGCAAGGCTAAGGGCTTTATCCTTAACTCCAAAAATGCCAACACCTGCAACGCTGACGGTGAGGAAAAGGCTTACAAAATGTGCGAGATGACTGCCGAGAAAATGGGCGTTAAGCCTGAGGAAATTCTTATCGCTCAGACAGGCGTTATCGGTCAGATACTCCCTCTTGAACCTATCGAAGCTAAGATAGACGAGCTTTATGAGGGACTTTCCTATGAGGGCAACGAAAAAGCCGCTATTGCTATCATGACTACTGATACAGTGAAAAAGGAAGTGGCTGTTGAGTTTGAGCTTGACGGCAAGATCTGCCACGTTGGCGGCATGGGCAAGGGCAGCGGTATGATACACCCTAACATGGCGACTACGCTAAATGTTATCACTACAGACTGCGCTGTATCTTCTGAAATGCTCAAAAAGGCACTCACTGAGATAGTGAAGATAACATATAACTGCCTGTCAGTTGACGGTGACCAGTCAACAAATGATACCTGCGCTGTTATGGCTAACGGAATTGCAGGAAACCCTGAGATAACGGCCGAGGGTGAGAGCTACGAGGTGTTCAAAAAAGCTCTTTATATCGTTATGATGAACATTACTAAGATGCTCGCAAAGGACGGCGAGGGCGCAACTAAGCTTCTTGAATGTACTGTAACAGGTGCAAAAGACCTTGACACTGCTATAATCGTTGCAAAGAGCGTTATATGTTCACCGCTTTTCAAGTGCGCAATGTTCGGTGCTGACGCTAACTGGGGCAGAATACTCTGTGCTGTTGGATACGCTGAAGCTGATTTTGACATAAACAAGGTAGACGTTTCACTGTCATCAAAGGCAGGAGAGATACACGTTTGCCACAACGGCGCAGGCATAGAGTTCTCTGAGGAGGTGGCTAAGACCGTTCTTCTTGAGGACGAGATAACAATAAGCGTTTCTATCGGCGACGGCAACGGCACTGCCACTGCATGGGGCTGTGACCTTACATATGATTATGTTAAGATAAACGGCGATTACAGAAGCTAAGACATAAAATCAGTATAGGAAAGAAGAATGAGAAATGGACATAAGCAATAAAATCAGAAGTCAGATACTTATTGACGCTCTGCCGCACATTCAGAAATACCACGACAAGATAGTCGTTGTAAAATACGGCGGCAACGCTATGACAAACGCTGAGCTTAAGGAAGCTGTTATGAGCGATATCGTGCTTCTAAGCGAGGTAGGCATAAAGGTAGTTCTTGTTCATGGCGGAGGTCCTGAGATAAACGCAATGCTCAAAAGAGTCGGCATTGAAAGCAAGTTCATAAACGGACTGAGATACACTGACGCAGAAACTATAGATATCGTTAAAATGGTGCTTTGCGGCAAGGTAAACAAGGAGCTTGTGTGCGCTTTGCAGCTTCATGGCGGAAAGGCTCTCGGCCTTTGCGGCTGTGACGGGCAGATGATACTTGCGCAGAAGCTTGACAGCGAGGTAGACCTTGGTTTTGTGGGCGACATCAAAAAGGTAACAACAAAGCCTATAGTTGACGCACTGAACAACGGTTATGTTCCTATAATCTCCACAGTTGGCGTTGGCGAGGACGGACAGTCTTACAATATCAACGCTGACACTGCGGCGGCGAGAATTGCTTCTTGTCTGAGAGCGGAAAAGCTTATCCTTATGACGGATATAGTTGGTCTGCTGGAGGACAAGGACGATGATTCCACACTTATCCCACAGGTAAACGTCAGCGATGTACCTTATCTCAAAAAGAAAGGCATCATAAGCGGCGGAATGATACCAAAGATAGACTGCTGTGTTGAAGCCGTAAGACGTGGCGTTAAAAAGACCACTATCATTGACGGCAGAGTACCGCACTCGATACTTATCGAGCTGCTCTCTAACGAGGGTATCGGTACACAGTTTATATAAAATATCAATACATATTGAAAAGAGTGATAAAAATGAACACCATAGAACAGTTCAACGAACACGTTATGCAGACCTATGGCAGAATAGGTCTTGTTATGGAAAGCGGTCATGGTCAGACGGCTGTTGGCGAGGACGGAAAAGAGTACATCGACTTCGGCTCCGGTATCGGCACAAACAGCCTTGGCTACTGCGACGAGGATTGGGTGAACGCTATCTGCGATCAGGCACACAAGATACAGCACACCTCAAACTACTATTACACAAAGGTACAGGCTGACTTTGCAAAAAGACTTTGCGAGGCAACAGGCTATGAGAAAATGTTCTTCGGCAACTCGGGCGCAGAGGCTAACGAGTGCGCTATCAAGCTTGCAAGAAAATACAGCTTTGACAAATACGGCAAGGACGCTGAGAGAAATATCATCATCACCCTTGTAAACAGCTTCCACGGCAGAACGCTTTGCACTCTTTCCGCAACAGGTCAGAAGGTTTTCCACAACTACTTCTTCCCGTTCGTTGGCGGATTTGAGAATGTTATCGCTAATGATATTGACGATCTTATGGACAAGCTCAACAAGCTTGACAACAAGGTTTGCGCTGTAATGTTTGAATTCGTTCAGGGCGAGGGCGGTGTTATACCTCTTCAGCAGAGCTTTGTGAACACTATCATGCTTGAGTGTGCAAAGAGGGATATACTCACTATCGCAGACGAGGTACAGACAGGCGTTGGCAGAACAGGCAAGCTCCTCACATCTGAACTTTACAACGTAAAGCCTGACATAACCACACTTGCAAAGGGTCTTGCAGGCGGTGTTCCAATAGGCGTGTGCCTTGCTAACAAGAAGTGCAGTGAGGTACTTGGCAAGGGTACACACGGCTCGACGTTTGGTGGAAATCCTATTTCCTGCGCAGGCGGAAACGCAGTTCTTGACAAGGTGACAAAGCCTGAGTTTCTTGAGGAAGTTCGCAAAAAGGGCGAATATTTCAGAGAAAAGCTCGCAGAAATAGACGAAGTTGAGGGCGTTGACGGACTTGGTCTTATGATAGGCGTAAGACTCAAAACCAAGAAAGCCGCTGATGTGCTCAACAAGTGCTTTGAAAACGGACTTCTTATTCTCACAGCAAAGGACAAGCTGAGATTTTTGCCGCCGCTGAATATCTCATATGAGCAGATAGACAAGGGACTTGCTATACTGAAAAAAGTTCTTGATGAGAAATAACAAAGTGTGCGGTGCGAACAGTGTTCGCCCGTTTGATATGCAATACCAAATAATAATCAAATTACGGAGGAAATATTATGAAACATTTACTTAAAATGCTCGACCTTTCCAAGGAGGAAATTCTCGACATTCTCAATCTTGCAGACCAGCTCAAATACGAAAACAAAAACGGTATCGAGCATCACATTCTTAAAGGCAAAACTCTCGGAATGATATTCCAGAAGTCCTCTACCCGTACAAGAGTTTCTTTTGAAACAGGTATGTACCAGCTTGGCGGTCAGGCACTTTTCCTTTCAAACCGTGACCTCCAGATAGGCAGAGGCGAGCCTGTTCAGGACACAGCCCGTGTTCTTTCACGTTACCTTGACGGCATCATGATCCGTACTTTTGAGCAGAAAGAGGTTGAGGATCTTGCTAAATACGGCTCTATACCAATAATAAACGGTCTGACAGACTTCTGCCACCCTTGTCAGGTGCTTGCTGACCTTATGACTATCAGAGAGTTCAAGGGACGCTTCGAGGGTCTGAAAATGTGCTACATAGGCGACGGCAACAACATGGCAAACTCACTTATCGTTGGTGGACTTAAGGTAGGCATGGAAGTTTCTATCGCTTGCCCTAAGGATTATCAGCCTGCTGCTGAGGTTCTTGAATTTGCCAAGGGCTACGGCGACAAGTTCTCAATGACAGACGTTCCTCTTGAGGCTGCAAAGGACGCTGACGTACTTTTCACAGACGTTTGGACTTCAATGGGCGAGGAAGCTGAGACAGAGAAGAGAAAGATCGCATTCAAGGGCTATCAGATAAACGACGATATCATGGCTGTTGCAAAGGCTGACGCAATGGTTCAGCACTGTCTGCCTGCTCACCGTGAGGAGGAGATAACCGAAAAGGTATTCGAGGCTCACGCAAATGAGATATTCGAGGAAGCTGAAAACAGACTTCATGCACAGAAAGCCGTTATGGTCAAGGTAATGGGTCCTGAGGAATAATTTTCTCTGCAAGTCTAATATACGCAACTTTAATGTAGGGGCGACCTTTGGTCGCCCTTTTGCTTTGCACTTTTTTATGTAGAGGAACGGCTAAATTTTTGGATATAAAAAAGGACGGCACACAAAGTACCGTCCTTTGATTTTTTATGAGAGTATGGCTTAGCCCATTACTACCTCAACATTTACTGTTGCACCATTTTCAGCTACAGGGAGAACATTGCCCTCTACTGCCTTGCCGTCAACAGTTACGCTCTTTACGCCCTTGCAAACGTGGTCAGGGTTCTTAACAGTGATGTTGTATGTTGCACCTCTGTACTGACGTGTTGCTGTCATGCCGTCCCACTCGTGAGGGATAGATGGATCTATCTTCAAGCCGTCAAAGTCAGCCTGTACTCCGAGAATGTACTGTGAGATAGCTACCATGTTCCATGCGGCTGTACCTGTGAGCCAGCTATTCTTGCCCTCGCCGAATCTGCTTGCGTCCTTACCAGCTATCATCTGACCGTATACATAAGGCTCTGTCTTATGAAGATCAGATATTTCCTCGTTGAATGCAGGAGCTATCTTGCTGTAATACTCGAACGCCTTGTCGCCTCTGCCTGCGTATGCTTCTGCACAGATTATCCATGCGTTGTTGTGTGTGAAGATACCGGCATTCTCCTTATATCCGCCCGGATATGTGGATATCTCACCATACTGGATATAATACTTTGAGTATGCAGGGTTGTTAAGAACAAGACCATACTTTGTATTGAGGTACTTGTCGATAGAATCAAGTGTCTTGATGTCAGCGCCCTCGTCCTTGCCTATTTCAGACATAACTGCGAAGCCCTGTGGCTCGATGAATATCTTACCCTCTTCACATTCCTTAGAACCCATTTTTGCGCCTGTGGAATCGTAAGCTCTCAGGAACCAATCGCCGTCAAATGCAGATTCCATAACGTTCTTCTTCATCTTGTCTATCTCAGCCTGTGCTGCGGCAGCCTCATCGTCCTTGCCAAGGTGCTTGAGGATAGACACATAGTTAGGACCTGTGTATGTAAAGAGTGTTGCCACCATTACAGACTCAGCTACCTTTGAGTAGCCGCCCTCGGCTGCAAACTTAGGATTTGTATAAGTCTGGAAGCTCTCGCCCGGAGTGTCAGAGTAACATGAAAGGTTGATACAATCGTTCCAGTCAGCTCTCATTGCAAGTGGCAGACCGTGAGGGCCAAGGTTATTTACAACGTGATAGAATGATACCTTAAGGTGGTCGAGCATTGGCTTAGCCTTTGACTCGTCATTGTCGTATGGCACCATTTCGTCAAGGATAGACCAGTCGCCAGTTTCCTTGATGTATGCGGAAACTGAAAGGATCATCCACAGTGGGTCGTCTGAGAAGTCGCCGCCGATATCGGAGTTGCCCTTCTTTGTAAGAGGCTGATACTGATGATAGCAGCCGCCGTCAGGAAGCTGTGTAGAAGCGATGTCGATGATACGCTGTCTTGCACGGTCCGGTATCTGATGAACGAAGCCGAGGATATCCTGATTGGAATCTCTGAAGCCCATTCCTCTGCCGATACCGCTCTCGAAATATGATGCGGAACGTGAGAGGTTGAATGTTACCATACACTGATACTGGTTCCAGATATTTACCATTCTGTTTACCTTGTCATCAGGTGTGTCAACATTGATAACGCTGAGAAGTCTGTCCCAAGTTGCCTTGAGTTCTTCAAGACCTGCGGCTACCTTTTCAGGAGTGTTATACTGCTCGATCATTGCGAGAGCCTTTTCCTTATTGATAGTAACGCCGTCAGCCTCGAATTTCTTGTCAACAGGCATTTCAACATAGCCGAGGATAAATACAAGAGTCTTTGACTCGCCAGGAGCAAGTGTTATCTTCTTGTAGTGTGAAGCGATAGGTGACCAGCCGTCTGCAAATGAGTTGTTAGCCTTGCCTGCTTCAACAGCCTGTGGGTTATGGAAGCCGTTATAAAGACCGATAAATGAATCTCTGTCTGTATCATAGCCGTCTATCTCGTCATTTACTGTATAGAATGCAAAGTGATCTCTTCTGTCTCTGTATTCTGTCTTGTGATAGATAGTTGAGCCTACTACCTCAACACGGCCTGTGCTGAAGTTTCTCTGGAAGTTTGTGCAGTCGTCCTGAGCGTCCCAAAGACACCACTCTGCAAATGAGAAGAATGAGAATGTTTTTTCTTCATTGCTCTCGTTTGTGAGAACTACCTGCTGAACTTCGCCGTTATAGTTCTGAGGAACAAAGAATGTAGCCTCAGCCTTAAGTCCGTTCTTCTTACCTGTGATGATAGTATAGCCCATACCATGACGGCACTCATAAGCGTCAAGCTCTGTCTTTACCGGTGACCAGCCCGGATTCCAGATAGTTTCGCCGTCTTTGATATAGAAATATCTTCCGCCCATGTCGATAGGCACGTTGTTGTAACGGTAACGAGTTATTCTTCTCAGTCTTGCGTCCTTATAGAAGGAATAGCCTCCTGCTGTGTTGGAGATAAGTGAGAAGAACTCCTGTGTGCCAAGATAGTTTATCCATGGATATGGCGTTCTTGGATTGCTGATGACATATTCCTTTTTCACGTCATCAAAATGACCAAATTTCATCAATAATTTCCACCTTTCGTATTTTATCTATTGTTAATTAATTTCTTAATTATAACCCATACAAATGCATATATCAATGGGTGACCTCAGTTCACCCCTACTGCATTTTCTATTATTCAGTAAAGAATCTCTGCCAGCACTTGAATGTGTGACCCTTTGTTATCTCCTCATATCCGCTCACTTCGTTAGGCAGGCTGAGATTAGGAGAGTTTATCATAGCTGTCATTGGTTCAGGGCAGAAATATCCTTTATTGCCCTTATCGTTCCACATATTCCAGAACTTAAATTCTTTTGACACCTCGTTGCAAACCTTATGACCATTGTCAGTATCCACAACATAAGAGCCATAGAAGTCCTTACCGTCAAGCTTGTTCATGCCTGCGGTGTACATATCGTTTGAGATATTATGCAGGGTAGGCATTTTTGTACCCTCTTTATATTCAAGGTCTTTCTTTTTAAGAGGCAAAAGCTTTTCTGTTGGCAGACATCTCTTGTCAAGCTCGCACTTTTCGATTATCGGCACGCACATTCTCATTGATTCCTCCCTGCCGCCGTCGCACATTGGCGCATTAAGGCAGGTATGAGTACATATGGAAACAGGCAGAGCCTTGTCGCTGTTGTTTGTCAGGTATATCTCCTGCAAAAGACCGTTTTCAGAAAGCGTAAACGTATAGGATATTTTAAAATCCACCGGAAAATAAGAATACATCTCGTCATTCTTGTCAAAGGTATAAGAAGTAACAAGCACAGCTTTTTTATCCTGTGTTGAATAACACTCTATTTCGTGTTCTCTCTTATGCACCCAGCCATGGATAAAATTATCAAGCTTTTTCTCATTTACAGGCATTTGATACACTGCGTCAGAGGTCTTTATAATGCCCTTATCAAAGCGATTAGGCAAGAAAAGAGTAGGCAGTCCCCATATCTCTCTCGCCTTATTTATAGTCTTGAGAGTGCAGTCATCACGATATCTGAACACCTCTATGCCGTTTTCCTCGTCACGAAGCCTCAGCACAGCAGCACCAAGTTTTGGTGCGATAACGCAGGAATACTTTCCCGACTGCATTCTGACACATTCCGTATCTTTAAACATGAATTTAAGGTCTATATTATTCAAAAAAGTAACGCCCCCATAATGCAAAGCGATGATCTGCTCCCGCCTTACCATACATTTTTACTTAAACGATTAACATACAATTATTATAACATAGCCCGTCGCTTTTGTCTAGTACAAAACGCAGATTTTTATATAGAATTTTCGATGTGTTTTTTAGTAGTTTTTTACCAAACGTTCAATGAATAATCCAAAAAAATATGACAATACTACAATTAACAGCCCGCTGACAGACGGACTGCTCTATATTTTAAACAATCAAAGGAGGAGTTTCTCATGATAGATAGGATCGCACTGCTGCTTCTCATAATAGGCGGCATAAACTGGGGGCTTGTGGGCATTTTCCAGTTCGACCTTGTGGCATTTCTTTTCGGAGGCGCTGCAGCGATACTAAGCAGGATCATCTACGTTTTGGTAGCTATTTCGGCTATCTGGTGCATTTCACTGTTTTTCAAAGACAACAGACTTGTCACCGAGCAGTAGTCCCCTGCAGGTCATGACAGCAGGAGAGGGAGCTTGTTTCAGAGGGCAGCATTTTATCACGGGTTTGCCTGCTGCATATTCTAAAATCGGCTCTCTTTCCTGCTGTCATGACCTTATTTTTTTGCTTTAAACATTAAAATTTGAACATCGCAGACACTAAAAATGGATAAGATATTTTACTTTTTTAAGTCGAATTAAGTTCAGACCTCACGCAGATGTCATTGTTAGCATAATGTCAACGAAATATTTGTGCAAAATCCCGAATTTTCAGAAAATTAACAAGTTCTTTGCAACTTTTTCTTGACTATCGCTACAAAAGAGGTTATAATTTAATTGATGTTAAGGATATTGAACATAATTTGTTTGATTTAACATCCGTTTTGTTGTCTCCTTTCTTTTGTTCTACACATAGTTTTTTTATTTTATTTTCTGCTGAGCACCGTTGCTCAGCATTTTTTTTGCCCATTTTATGCACACGTTGAAAAATTCATATTTTAGGGTTATAATGTTACTTTATGGACTAATAAAACAATATGTCAGTTCTTACCTGTCAAAACGTTTTCGTCGTGAAAGAAAGGAGTAAATAGAATATGAGATATCTTATAGTTGTTGATATGCAGAATGATTTTGTCACGGGCAGTCTTGGTTCAAAAATGGCAGAAATGATCGTTCCTGCTGTGTGTGAAAAAATACGCAGTTACAAGGCTCAGGGCAGCACTGTATTCATGACCCTTGACACGCATTTCAAGGATTATCTTGAAACGCCTGAGGGAAAAAAGCTCCCTGTGGAGCATTGCATAAAAGGCACCGAGGGCTGGCAGCCTGAGACTCAGGTAGCTGAGGCTATCGGTGGAAGCGCAGAGGTCTATGAAAAAAGCACATTCGGCTCGGCTGAGCTTGCACAGCACCTTGCTGAAATAGCAAAGGCAGGGGACGAGATAGAGCTTTGCGGACTTTGCACAGACATTTGCGTGGTATCAAACGCTTTGCTAATAAAAGCTTTTTGTCCTGAATGCGAGGTCATAGTTGACGCAAACGCCTGCGCAGGAGTAACAGAGGAAAGCCACAAGGCGGCACTTGTTACAATGGCGTCATGTCAGTGCAGGATAGATAATTTTTGATTTGAGGGGGAACTCCGCTTCGGCGGAATGATTTATGAGTGGTTTCAAAAAAGGTCTTAAAGACGGCATACCTATTGCTTTGGGGTATCTTTCGGTATCGTTCACATTCGGACTTCAAGGCGTAAAAGGCGGTCTGAGCTGGTGGGAAACTGTGCTTATCTCTATTTGCAACGTGACCTCGGCAGGTCAGTTCGCAGGACTTGACATTATGCTGTCGGGGGGCGGTTTCTGGATAGAAATGGCTTGTGCGCAGTTTATAATCAACCTGAGATATGCACTTATGTCAATATCTCTTTCACAGAAAGCCGACAAGTCACTGTCGGGAATACACCGCTGGCTGGTAGGCTTCGGAGTGACAGACGAGATATTTATCATGGCAATGGGAAATATAGGTGAAGTTTCAAGGCAGTATATGTATGGGCTTATCGCTTTACCTGTAGCAGGCTGGTCGCTGGGGACTCTTATAGGTGCAGCGGCAGGAAAAATACTTCCTGAGATAGTCATAAGCGCACTTAGTATTGCAATATACGGAATGTTCCTTGCAATAATAATACCGCCTGCAAAGAAAAACAAGGGCATTGCAATGGCGGCGATATTTGCGGCTCTTCTTAGCTGTTGTTTCAAGTGGCTGCCTATTCTTAATAAGGTATCCGGAGGATTTTCCATAATAATCTGCACCGTTCTTTCCGCAGGAATAATGGCGGCTCTCATGCCTGTGAAAAATGAGGAGGACGGTCAATGCTGAGTATAAGAGATTTCTTCATTTATCTTTTCATTATGGCAGGAGTGACCTATCTTATTCGTGCCCTGCCGTTGGTGATATTCAAGGGCAAGATAACAAACAGATTTGTGCAAAGCTTTCTTTACTATGTGCCATATGCTGTGCTTGGGGCAATGACGTTCCCGTCCATACTATTCTCAACGGGAAACCTTGCGGCTTCCATAGCAGGACTTATAACAGCCTGCGTGCTTGCATTCAAGGAAAAAAGCCTTATCATAGTTGCGGCATTTGCCTGCCTTGCAAGCTTCTGCGTGATACTTATTTGTCAGCTTATCTAAAGTTTTGTGCAGGGGGGTGACCTGAGGTCGCCCGCTATAAATTTTGGATATTTGACAAGCTCAGACCTTTCTGCTATATGCGGAGAGGTCTTTATTATCACTGTTTTTATATAGCATATGAAATATCATAAATGGAGTATAAAATTTTCGGCTAGTTTCATATTCTTGCCTTGAAAAAAATTATAGGCTGTGATATAATTTTATTGTGTGAAAACGTTTACCGTTTTTTGAACTATGACAAAATATATGGAGGTATTGCAATGTCAGACACAATGAACATTTCTCCTGAGCTCTTGGAGAAAATGAACAGGTATTGGGAAGCTGCCAATTATCTTTCGGCAGGTCAGCTCTATCTGCTTGACAATCCGCTTCTCCGTGAGCCGCTCACAATGGATCACGTCAAGAAAAAGATAGTTGGTCACTGGGGTACTGTACCTGGTCAGAACTTTATCTATGTTCACCTTAACAGAGTCATCAAGAAATATGACCTTGACATGATCTATATTTCAGGCCCTGGTCACGGAGGAAACTTCATGGTAGCCAACACCTATCTTGAAGGCTCTTATTCTGAGGTATATCCTAACATTTCAAGAGATATTGAGGGTATGCAGAAGCTGTTCAAGCAGTTCTCTTTCCCGGGAGGAATCTCATCACACGTTGCACCTGAAACCCCAGGTTCTATAAACGAGGGCGGTGAGCTTGGTTATTCACTTGCACACTCATTCGGTGCTGTATTCGACAACCCTGACCTTATCACAACTTGCGTTGTCGGCGACGGTGAGGCTGAAACCGGTCCTCTTGCAACAGCATGGCACTCAAACAAGTTCCTGAATCCTAAGACTGACGGTGCCGTACTCCCTATACTTCACCTTAACGGCTACAAGATATCAAATCCAACTGTATTTTCAAGAATTTCTCATGAAGAGATAAAGAGCTTCTTTGAGGGCTGCGGCTGGAAGCCATACTTTGTCGAGGGCGACGATCCTATGACAATGCACAAGCTCATGGCTGAAACTCTTGACACTGTTATCGAGGAAATAAAGGCTATCCAGAAGAACGCAAGAGAAAACGGCGTTACTGAAAGACCAAAGTGGCCTATGATAATATTCCGATCACCAAAGGGCTGGACAGGTCCAAAGGTAGTAGACGGCAAGCAGATAGAGGGTACATTCAGAGCGCATCAGGTACCGATGACAATGGAAGCTCCTGAGCATTTGAAAATGCTTGAGGATTGGCTCAAGAGCTATCACCCTGAGAAGCTTTTCACAGAAGAGGGCAGACTTATCCCTGAGCTTGAGGAGCTTGCTCCTACAGGCGACAGAAGAATGGGTGCTAACCCACATGCCAACGGCGGACTTCTTCTGAGAGATCTCAGACTTCCTGATTTCAGAAAATACGGCATTGATGTGCCTGCTCCTGGTGCAGTTGAAGCACAGGATATGATAGAGCTTGGCGGATTTGTAAGAGATATATTCAAGCTTAATGAAGAAAGCAGAAACTTCCGTATCTTCGGTCCTGACGAAACAATGTCAAACAGACTTGGCAAGGTCTTTGAGGCAACAAACAGAGATTGGAACGCTGACAAGCTCGACAACGACGAGTTCCTTGCCGCTGACGGTCGTGTTATGGACTCTATGCTTTCTGAGCATATGTGCGAGGGCTGGCTGGAGGGCTATCTGCTCACAGGCCGCCATGGCTTCTTCGCAAGCTATGAGGCTTTCATAAGAATAGTTGACTCAATGTTCTCACAGCACGCTAAGTGGCTCAAAGTTACTTCACAGCTCCCATGGAGACAGAAGATAGCTTCACTTAACTACATACTTTCTTCCAACGTATGGCAGCAGGATCACAACGGATTTACACATCAGGATCCGGGTTTCCTCGATCATGTTGCAAACAAGAAAGCAGACGTTGTAAGAATGTATCTCCCACCGGACACAAACTGTCTGCTGTCATGCTTTGATCACTGCATACGTTCAAAGAACTATGTAAACGTAATGGTAACATCAAAGCACCCAAGACAGCAGTGGCTCACAATGGAGCAGGCTGTTAAGCACTGCACACAGGGTATCGGTATCTGGGAATGGGCTTCAAACGATCAGGGTCAGGAGCCTGACGTTGTTCTGGCTTGCTGCGGCGACACACCTACACTTGAAGCACTTGCAGCAGTAACTATCCTGAGAAAGAATCTTCCACAGGTAAAGATAAGATTTATCAACGTTGTTGACCTGTTCAAGCTTCAGCCACAGTCAAAACACCCACACGGACTTTCCGACGCTGATTTTGACGCACTGTTCACAAAGGACAAGCCTATCGTATTCGCATTCCACGGCTATCCTACACTTATCCACGAGCTTCTCTATCATCGTCACAACCGCAACCTTTATGTATGCGGCTACAACGAGGAGGGTACGATCACAACCCCATTCGACATGAGAGTTCAAAACGAGATAGACCGTTTCCACCTTGTTATGGAGGTTATCAAGAGACTTCCACAGCTTGGAAACACAGGTGCTTATCTCCACCAGCTTATGCAGGACAAGCTTGTTGAACACAAGCAGTATATTGCTGAGTATGGTCTTGATATGCCTGAGATCAGAGATTGGAAATGGGATATCTGATAAAAAAGCCTTTCTATTAATTAAATATACCCACACAAAAAGGGACTTCCGTTTATTCGGGAGTTCCTTTTTTGTGCATAAAAATATCCCCCGCCTTGCGACGAGGGATAAAAAGTGCTAAGTCTTTAAATTACTTTCTGTTGTTTGCTATCTTTGCAAGGAGATTCAGTATTTTAAGATAAAGATAAATAACGCCTACGATAAGACCATAGCTTGCATACCATTCATACTGAGCAGGGAGTCCCTGTTCAACTGTCATCTGAATAGTTTCAAAATCGCACATAAGAAGCGCTGCGGCGATAAGAACGCCGATAACAGCGAAAAGTATGCCGATAGGGCCGTTGTTTATTGCAACGATAGAAGCGTAGATCGCTGACTGAGGTGCGAGCCATGCAAGAAGCATGAAAAGCAATCCGCCTATGATAGAGACCCAAAGGCAGGTGATAAGAGCAGTTTTCATTCTGCTTCCCACACGAACGCCCTTTGAATAGATAACTGCAAGCACTGCAACTGTGAGAAGCGTCAGTGTAACAGCTTCAACTATTATGCCTTTCCACTGCATTGCGTAGATCATTGACATAAAGGTGAGGGCATATCCCATGCCTGCGGAATAGATAGAGCCTGTTACCGCCGTTGTTTTCGGAGCGAATGAAGCCACAAGTCCTGCTATTGCTGTTGCGATAAGAGCGCCGACAAAGATAGTATACTCAGTGGAAAAAGCCTGCGCACCGCCGCCGAAGAAGTTGTGAATGTAAAAATATGCTCCCATGCCTGCGGCGAAAACTGCAACAAAATACAAGGTCTTCATTGCAATGCCCTTATAGCTTGCCGCCTCCATGCCGTAAGTGGACTGTGCAAAAGAGCGCAGCTTTTTAACTCGTGGATTTGAATAGCTTTCAGAAAAATTATTATAATCGTTCATGAATTTGCCTCCTTTATTTTTCGCCAATATTTATTTTTTGGCTTATATACTATTATACATATTTTCTTAAAAAAGTCAATATGATTTTTCAGGCAAAAGTGCAAAGTTATTTTTTCGGACTTGTCCGCATATGATATAAACAAAGGCAAAAGCCAAAAAATCGGAAAGGAAGATACATTGTGCTGGATATACTTGAAAAGAAGCTTACGGAAAACCAGACCACAAGAAAGGGGCTAACAACTGCGGAAGCCGAAAAGCGGCTCAGTACGGACGGAGAGAACCGCCTTGCCAAAAAGAAAAAGACCTCTGCGGCGAAAATTTTTGCAGGACAGTTTCATGACGTTATGGTGATGATACTTCTTGTGTCGGTGGTGATATCCGTAGCACTTGGGCAATATGCTGACGCTGTGCCTATCGTGCTTATAGTTATCATTAACGCTGCGCTGGGATTTATTCAGGAATACCGCTGTGAAAAAACTCTGGAAAAGCTTGAAAGCATGACCGCTCCCACCGCCATGGTATATCGTGACGGCAGGCTTGTGAAAATTCCTGCATCGGAGGTCGTAGCAGGAGATGTTTTTACTCTCGAAGCAGGTGACAGAGTGCCTTGCGACGGCTACATAAACTCATCAAGGGCGTTATCATGCGACGAATCTGCACTCACCGGCGAAGCTGTGCCTGCGGTAAAGAAATGCCGTACATCTGAGATAGATTTTACCACTTTGAACAAGGATTACATGGTATATATGGGAACAGTTGTCACAAAGGGCGTTGGGGAGGTCACGGCGGTGGCAACAGGTGAGCGAAGCCAAATGGGCAGGGTCTCAACTATGCTTGATGAGATAAAAGAGCCTGAAACTCCATTGCAAAAGAAACTCGGAGAGCTTGGCAGAACTCTTGCTATCATCTGCCTTGCAGTGTGTGTGATAGTCTTTATTGCAGGCGTACTAAGGGGCGAGCCTGTTCTCAATATGGCAATGACAGGAATAACCATAGCCATTGCCGCAATACCTGAGGGCTTGCCTGCCACTGTGACAATAGCGCTTGCCCTTGCGGTCAGAAAAATGCTAAAGCGTCAAGCACTTGTACACAGGCTTCATTCAGTGGAAACACTCGGCTGTGCGACAGTAATTTGCACTGACAAGACAGGCACTGTGACAATGAACAAAATGACAGTTACTGATATTTTCACCTGCACCGAGAAAAGCCGTGCTTACGGCGTAACAAAAGAGGGAGCAAGCTTTGATGAGAAAGCCCTCAAAGCATGGGAAAGCCCTGACCTTGGCAGGATACTTTTGTGCGGTGCAGCCTGCAACAACGCAAGGCTCTGCCCTCCTGAGAAGACAAGAAAGCGTGACAGAGGCGGCAGACAAGGCGAGCTTTGTGCAGAGGGCGACCCTACAGAAACAGCTATACTCATAGCCTGCGCAAACTCAGGTATAAACGTCAGCTCCCTTGGTTACAGACGAACTGACGAGCTGCCATTTGAAAGTGAAACACGCTCCATGACGGTCATATGCGCTGACGAAAAGGGAGTTACAACGGCATTCAGGAAAGGCGCTTTTGACGTTATCATAAAAGAATGCAGCCACGTTTTTTCTGACAGCGGCGAGCTTTTGACATTTGGCGGAGCAATGAGAAAACAGGCTTTTGACAAGTGCGATGAATACGCTTCAAAAGGTCTGCGTGTGATAGCATTTTCACAGCAGGTGGACGGGGAATGGGCTTTTCTTGGACTAATGGCAATGAAAGACCCTCTCAGGGCTGAAGCCGCAAAGGCGGTGGCGGAATGTCAGCGTGCAGGCATAAAGACAGTTATGATAACAGGCGACCACAAGCTCACTGCCCAGGCTATTGCAAAAGAAGCCGGAATTATGAAAGCAGGCTCTATCGCTTTGACAGGCGACGAGCTTGACAGAATGGACGACAAACAGCTTGACGAGGTAATAGAAAACTGCCGTGTGTTCGCAAGGGTGACACCTGAACACAAGCTCAGGATAGTAAAGGCATTCAAAAGCCGTGGGCACGTTTGTGCAATGACAGGCGACGGGGTAAACGACGCACCTGCTATAAAAGAAGCCGACATAGGTGTATCAATGGGAATATCAGGTACAGAGGTCACAAAGCAGGCGGCTGACGTGATACTGCTTGACGATAATTTTGCCACCCTTGTGAACTCCGTTGAGGAGGGCAGGACCATATATCAGAACATAAGAAAATTCGTGCGCTACCTTATTTCCTGCAACATAGGAGAGGTCATTACTATGCTCGGTGGAATTTTAATGGGACTTCCTATGGTACTGCTTCCAGCGCAGATACTTCTTGTAAACCTTGTTACAGACAGCCTGCCTGCCATTGCGCTGGGGCTTGAGCCTGCGGAAAGCTCGGTAATGAAAAAGCCCCCTAGAAAAGAGGACGACAGCTTTTTCAGCGGCGGTCTTATGTGGCGTATCGTCATAAGAGGGCTTCTTATCGGTATCTGCACCCTTGCAAGCTTCACTGTTCTGCTCACTAACACCCATTCTCTCGGCACTGCAAGGACAGGTGCGCTTATAACACTTGTACTTAGTCAGCTTATCCATGTGTTTGAATGTAAATCGGAAGATAAGACACTTTTCACTGTGCCCTATCTTTCAAACCCATTCCTGCTTTTCTCTGTATTCATATCAGCGGCAGCGCTGTTTGCAGGCATATGGCTCCCTGTTCTGCAAAAGGTATTTTTCACAGCCGTTCCGAGCCTTGGAGAGTTTTTTGTGGCGGCGGCAGCGGCGGCTATCGTGCCTGTTGGGGCAGGTATAATACCAAAGCTTTTTATGGGCAAAAAATCTCCTGACGTAACAGTGAACATTGGGCAGAATTAAGTCTACGGAGAGTAGATTGACAAATCGCTTTAGGTATTATATGATATTACCATGGAGGCGATACAATGGACAATGAAAAAACAGGCAGGCTTATCCGTGATCTGCGCACTGAAAAAGGTCTGACGCAGGCTCAGCTTGCACAGCTTATACACGTCAGCGACAAGGCGGTATCAAAATGGGAAAGGGGTCTGGGCTGCCCTGACGTTTCGCTGCTTGGCACACTTTCAGAGGTGCTGGAAGTCAATATCGACAAGCTTCTTCAAGGGGAGCTTGGGGAAAATTCGGAGGCTGTTACAATGAACAAAATAAAATTCTATGTATGCGAAAAATGCGGCAGCGTTTTCACATCACTTGGGGGCGGAGAGCTTTCATGCTGCGGCAAAAAGCTTACACCCCTTACAATGAAAGACGCAGACGAGGGTCACGCCCTGAAGCTTGAAGAAGTGGAGGACGAATGGTTCGTCACCTGTCCTCACGAGATGACAAAGGGTCACTACATTTCGTTCATAGCGTTTGTATCCTATGACAGAGTGACGCTTGTCAAAACCTATCCTGAGCAGGATCTTGCAGTGAGATTTCCACAAAGCAGAGCAGGATATTTCTGCTATTACTGTACAAACGACGGTTTCTACAAATTCAAGCCGTAGCAAAAGACCGACAGGGCAAAGCTTTGTCGGTCTAATTTTTTAATCCATATTTTTTATCCAGTCTTTTAAATATCCTGCCAAAGGGTTTTGATAAAACCAGCAGGAAGAACACGTTGGAAACTGCGTATATAAGGGTGAAAAAGGCTGACGAGCCAACAAGGGCAAGGTATCTGCTGAGAATAAAGGCGTTATCAGCCCACAGACAGCTCCACAAGTCCATGATAAGAGAGAACGCCGTTCCTGAGATTATGCCGAAGGTCACAAGGAGTGGCTTGCTTTTTATAAGCTTATCAGCCAACATTCCTGCAAAATATCCGGTCAGACCCCACACGAGCATTTGAAAAGGCGTCCACGCACCTTGTCCGAAATAGAAGTTTGAGATAAGGGCTGTCATTGCGCCTGTCATAAAGCCCGATTCTCTTCCCATATAAAGAGCGGTTATGATAACGATTGCGGTGCAGGGCTTAAAGCCCGGCAGAAAGCTGAAAACTATCCTGCCGAAAACGGACAATGCGGTCATAGCGGCTATTATCACAAGCTGTGTGCTGTCGGAATGCTTTTTCTCAAAGTGGAGAAAATAGCCTGCCACGGTAAGAATGGCAAGTGCGGCGGTGACGAAAGAATAGAAGCGTTCTCTGAAAAACATTATGCCGCCAAAGCACACAAGGGGTATGACAAGAAGATAGATAAGCCCTGACACAAGTTTTTTACTGCTCATTTAGACCTCTTTTCACCATTGCGAGCCGTTCTCTTACGGCTGTTGACGTCACTGCACCACTGAAAAAGCCCCTTGTGAGCCTTGCGGCGGCGGTGGTGTAAAAGCGATTGTGGGAGAAAAACTCCACGGCATTATCCTCTGCGACTATCTTCCCGTCAAAAAGAAGTCCGCACCTGTCGCAGTATTGTGCGGCAAATTCAAGGTCATGGGTCACGAGAAGTATCGTCCTGCCCTCGGCTTTAAGGCTTGCAAGCACATCTCCCAAAGCTTTCTTCGCAAAGCTGTCCATGCCCTTTGTACACTCGTCGAGAACTATTATTTTCGGGTCGGCAAGAAGAATTTTTCCAAAAGCACATTTCTGTATCTCGCCGCCGCTGAGATCCCAAGGGTGACGGTCAAGAAGATGTTCTATGCCCATGCGCTGTGAAACATTTTCCACTGTGACTTTGTCACCGCTTTGCAAAAGATCCTCACGGACGCTTTCTTTTACAAACATTGTCACAGGCTCTTGGGGCAAAAATGCAAGCATTTCACGGAAAAGCGAGCCGTTTTTATAGGCTTTCTGCTTTTTACCGAAAAGTGAAACAGTGCCCATATAAGGCTTGCAAAGTCCGCATATCACACGCAGGAGCGTTGATTTTCCGCCGCCGTTCGAGCCTAAAAGCCCATAACACTCCCCTTTTCTGATACCAAGGTCACAGCCTTTGAGGATATCGGGAGAGTTTTTTTCATATCTCTGCCACAGATTTTTGCACTGTAGGGCATAAGGCTCGGCACGTTCTGTATCAGTGACAGCCTGCTTTGGAATATCCGTCACGCCAAGCTTTTCAAGCTTCGCCCTGCCTTGTCTTACATTGAGGGGCAGGTCGTCGCAAAGCATTGCGAACGCCTTGGCGGTTTCGGGAAGAAAGCCCTCCAGAGCGTTCTCCACAAAATATTTTGCAGTCAAGGCAGGCGTACCGAAAAACTCGGTTTTACCCCTTGCAAGATACAAAATTTTGTCGCAGGAGTCAAAAAGCTCCTCGGGGTCATGCTCGGCAATGATGATAGTCACTCCCATTTCTTTGTTAAGGCGGTCTAAAATGCCAAGAAGCTCCCTTGCGGCAACGGGGTCGAGCTGTGCGGTAGGCTCATCAAGAAGCAGGATATCAGGGTCTGTGGCCATGACGGAACACAGAGCAACGAGCTGTTTCTGACCGCCCGAAAGTGTGGAGATATCCCTGTCATAGAGCGGCTCGATACCGAAAAAAGCCGCCATTTCACCAACACGGCTTTGTATCTCACCACTTTTCACACCAAAGCTTTCAAGCCCGAAAGCAAGCTCAGCCGATACTTTGTCGCATACCGTCTGGCTGTCAGGGTTTTGCATTACAAAGCCTATCTTTTCAGCACTTTCACGGGCAGAAAGCTCGCTTCTTCCCTTGCCCATAAGGGTGATGTCGCCGGAAAGCTCGCCCCTTGGGGAAAGCTCTCTTTTCAGAAGCCTGAGCAAAGTAGATTTTCCGCTTCCCGAAGCACCGCAGAGCATTATTTTTTCGCCTTTTTTCACTGAAAAAGTGCAGTCAGAAATGGCATAGTCCGTGCTTTCGTTATATTTGAAAGCTACATTTTTGCAAGACAATATTTCCATCTGATGCTCTCCTTTACTTCAAGAATAAACGGGAAAACGCATAGTAATGCGAACATTCCCACAGGCAAAACGCTGTTTTCAAGCTTTATCACAGGGTAAAAAGCGGCGGACAGCTCGCCCTTTGCGGAAAATATCAGCACCAATGCAAAGATAACTGCAAAAACCGCCACAAAAATGCCGTCCCATGCTCTGAACTTGAACGAGTGTGCAAAGCTTCGTTTCCGGATACCATAACCACGGGCTTTCATTGAAGCGGCTGTGTCCGCTCCCCTTTCAAGCGTGCCTGCACAAAGGGCTGTGAACACTGTGCAGTCTTTTTTCAGGCGGTCAAAACGGCTGTCGGAGACGTTCGCACCAGAGCAATTCAAAGCGTCCAAAAGCTGTCTGTGAAGCCTTTTGAGCTTTGGGATAAAGCCCATTGTCATTGTTATCACAAGGGCGGCTTTTGGCGTTTTTCGGCCGAAAATGTATAGGAGCTTTTCCCTTGTAAGCACCTTTCCAAGAGCTTTGCACCACATTATCACAGCGGTGAGGGAAAGTCCTGCGGTCAAGCCATAAAAAAGGGCTTCCTTCGTGTAAGCCTTGCCGTTTACGAAAAAAAGCGGCGTTACGCCCTTATGTGAAAAAAGTGGATTTGTGACAGTCAAAACGGCGGTAAGAAAGATGTAGAAAGCAAGGTCTGATGCGGTCTGTCTACAGCTTTGAGTTATGGCACAAAACAGGAACGCTCCCACTGCCGAGCATATACCAACGGCTGGTGAAAAGCAGAACATTGTCACCGCAAGCACAGCCGTAAAATACACAAGGGCGGTCAAAGGGTGAAAAGCTGACAACCTCATTTCACCGCCTCCTTTGTGTAGTCGCAAACGTAGTAAAACTCCACGCTGTCACCGTCATGGAGGACATACTGTGAACAGCCCTTATCGGGGCTTTCGCCATTTACCGTATAGGTCCACCCTGAGGACGGACCGCAGGAAAACTCGTAGATATTGTTTATGCCACGGACATACACCGTGTTGTAAATATTATCCTCTGAGCCTTGATAATCAAGGGGTATCTTACCGCACCTTGTAGCTTTTTCCAACAGATCAAAGGCGGTGTCGCCCTCACGGAGGACATATTTTTCCGCAGGCATAACAATGCCGTCTGAGGGAACATAGCACTCGTCACGGAGATTTTTGTCAAGCATATCGTAATTATCCAAAATATCAGAGCAATCCACTGTCAGAGTGACAGTGTGAGCGGCATTTGCGGTATCGTCGCTGTGCAGGCTGTAATACTCGTCAACGGACTGAATATCAACGCCCTTTATGACCGCTGCCGCTGCTAAAATTATGACTATGAGCAGAGCGATATCCTTTTTCACTTTTCTGCTCCCTCCTGACCTTTGAGCTTTTTGGCTTTCTTTGCCTGATCTGCGAAATTTTTAACCACTGCCATTTCCTCTTTGGTTATCTCGAGCCTTGAAAATCTCGCCTTTTCGTATATTTTCTCGCACTCTGCGAAGCTTTCCGCCATATCAGCGCCAAAGGTCTTTTTTATGCTCTCGGAAAGCTCTCTTGGCGTATGGTCTGAGAAATTCCTGCCGCAAAGCTTTTTTCTGCCTGCAAAGAACAGCTTCTCCACCTTTTTGCTGTCAGGCAGAGCGGCAAGCTTTCTTTTTCTTACCAAAGCTATTATTGCCGCAATAAGCCAGAGTATAAGTATTACCGCACCGATAACGATATATACCGCATAGCTTTTCTCCGCAGGTTTAGTCTTGTTCTCCTCAAAGATCTCTTCCCTTGGTTTGTCCTCGTCCTCGGGAGCAAGGGCTTCGCCGCCTTGGTTGGTGGGCTTTGCTTTTACGGAGCTGTCGTCAGTTTTTATCATGCCAACATAATCGGGGCAGACCTCGAAAGGCTGCCAGCCTATGCCGTCTTTGTAATACTCCGCCCAATAGTGGAGCTGTTTTGAAGTGACGGTCAGGGCTGAGTTATCTGTAAGGCCTTTGGTCATGTCTGATGTGATAAAATATCCTCTGCAAAGCCTGGCAGGAACGCCCTTTGCACGGAAGATCTTCACAGCAGCGGCAGCAAAATCCTCCTCGCCCCCACGGCAAGTTACCTCAAGCATATCTGCAAAAGAGCTTTCGCCCCCATAGGTCTTTGACCTGTCAAGCACTGTGTCTGACACAAAAAAGCTTAGCATATCAGACCGCAGTTTACCCTGAGAACCTTGCAGATCAAAATGGTTTGCGGCAAGCTGTTTGTCCTCGGCTGATATGTCAAGGCAGGTGGAATAAACATAGTCACGATAACCCTTTTCTGTGGCAAGATAATCCGCAGGCTTAGAAGTGCGCAAGGTATCAAATGTGCCAAAAGGCTTTGTGAGATAGCCTTCCGACACCGCAAGCCTGTAATAGCTTTTGGTGTTCTCAAAGCTTCCGCCTATTATCTTTGGGTCGGAAAAAACGTTCTCTGCGGCGGTCATACCATAGGTATAAAGGGGATTTCCGCCATTTTTGATGTTTACTGTAACGTTGCCGCTGTCGGATATATCAATGGCATTGTCAAGCAAAGCGGTCTGAAAAGCCGGTGAGAAATCAAGCTTATCAAGCCAATAAAACTCATCTGAGTAGGAATATTTCTCCTCACCGCTAAGCTCCCCCCACACGCCGTTAGTTTCTTTCTCAAAACGGCTCTCCAGAAGATACAATGGCTGTGGGTGCTCCATTATGATCTCATACTCACTTTTCGTATTAAAGCGATCGGCAAAGGCAAAGTTGGAAAGCTTATCAAAAAGCCCTGTCAGGCAGGCTATAAGCACTGCGCAAAATGCTGTAAGTATAAGCACAAATGGCTTCAAATCGCCTTTTATGCTGCCGGAAAACGTCAATGCAAGGATACCTAATGCAACTTCTGCAGTGGCATAATACAGAGGGATATCAATAAAGATACCTGCGCACAAAAAAAGCGCAAGCATTGCCACTGTAAAAACTCTGCTGTCAAGACGGCTGAAAATGCTCTGCACTGTGGAAACTATCACTGCACCCACGCAAAGAGCAAACCAAGGGTCTGAGCTTTTTTCCACAAGCATTTCCACCACTCCTGCGCTTTTACCGTGGGCGGTCAAGACGCAGTTCAAAAGCCCTGCAAGGCTTGTTAAAAACTTCTTGTGGAATATCACCGCCGACAATAGTGCGGCGAAAAATGGTATAGGCAAAGTCTTTTTTGATACCCCTGCAAGGGCTGTCAATATGCACACACCTACCAGGGCAAAGGCTCGCCAGCCCATACCAAGCGACAATGACAGCAGGAGCATTGTCACTGCACCAAAAAGGCTCTGCATTATATAAACGCTCTTTGAAAAGTGCTTTTCCACATAGCAAACACTTGCTGTCAAAATTGTCACCTCTTTTACTATTTTATCTCGATAACACGGCTTATGCCGCTTCTTTCAAACAGCTCTGAAAACTCCGTCAGTCGCTCTTTTCCCTGCTCAGGCTGTGAAGAAAGAAGGCTGTCCAGAGCGACAGTGAAGCTGTCTGCGCTGTCGATATGCTCAAAAACTTTTCTCTGCTGAGAAAAGCTGTAAAATGCCATGTAATGCCCTATACCGCCGTCTGAAAGATACATTGAAAGGCTCAGTGCCTTTGCGGCAATGCGGTCATAATCCGTTGCGGGGACATTTCCGCCTGTTTCAACGTAGATACAAAGGCTGTCAGTAACAGGCTCGCCATATTCACGGACGTAGATATCACCAAGTCTGAAAGACAGCTTCCAATGCACCGATTTATAGCTGTCCCCCTGACGATATTCTCTTATTCCGATAGGCTCGCTGTGGTCAAAGCCCTCGTTTTCATTGCTGAAAAAGTCGCTTTCAAGGGCTTCCTTGAGCTTTGCTTCCTCGCTCTCATCTATCTCTGCTGCATCAGGCATTATGTTCACACTGCCCTTTATTTCGCACTGCGCCTTTTTCCATGTTAGCCCTGTAAAGTCAAAGGCTCTAAGTGTCAGAAACTCTGCTTTTATCTTTCCGCAGGTGTCGCTTTTTACAGTGATATCCACCTGAGCAGGCTCTCTGCTGATGATAAAATGCACCTTTATGTCCTCACACTGTCCTGTGAGCATATTTCTAAGCCGCAGTTTACCGCTGTATTCACCGCAAGTTCCTGTGAAGATAAATTTTAGGCTCATGTCCTTATTTTTCAAGCCTGTGCCGTCGTTTACCAGTGTTGCTGATAGCTTTTTCTTCGAGAATATATTTACACATACTGACAATACAAAAAGCACTGCGCACAAACCAAGCACCGTTATGCCAATGGGCTTTTTCAGCACAAAAAGCAGTATGCCCAAAGCTGTGCAAAGGCAGAAGCATAGCCTTTTCATCTGCGTTTTTCCTCATTCTCAGGGCATTTTACGCTTTTAAGTATCTCGTCAAGCACACTTTCTGCCGCAAGTCCTGAGAGCCGGCCCTTTGCAGAAAGAGAAATCCTGTGGCTGCAAACATGGGCAAAAAAATCTCTTACGTCCTGGGGAACGACATATTCTCTGCCCTTATAGCACGCCCACGCCTTTGCTATCCTGCAAAGCGCCAAAGCTCCTCTTGGGGATACGCCCAGAGAAATATTTTCATTATGCCTTGTGGCGTCGCAAAGGTCTGAGATGTAGTCATAAACGCTGTCGTCAACAAAAACAGCCTTTGCCTTTTTCTGCATTTCTATAAGCTTTTCAGCGGTGCAGACGGCTTTCACATCTACCAGTGGGTCTGAACTGCTTCGGTCTGACATTATGCTTCGCATTGCTGCCTTGTCAGGATAGCCCATTGAAAGCTTTATCATAAATCTGTCAAGCTGTGAAACAGGCAGTGCCGCCGTGCCAACTGTGCCTGTAGGGTTTTGTGTTGCTATCACTGCAAAAGGCTCAGGCAGAGGATATGTTCTGCCGTCAACTGTGCAGGCCCGCTCCTCCATGACCTCCAAAAGGGCAGATTGCGTCTTGCCTGAGGTTCTGTTTATTTCGTCTGCAAGAAGTATATTCGTCATTGCCGCACCGCTGTGGAAAGTAAAGCCCTGCGCCTGTCTGTCAAAAGCCGTATAGCCTGTGATGTCGGAAGCCACAGTATCAGGGGTGAACTGTATCCTCTTTGTTTCAAGCCCCAAAGCCTTTGAAAACGCCACCGCAAGAGTAGTTTTTCCCACGCCCGGAACGTCCTCCATAAGCACATGACCCTGCGCCAAAATTGCGGCGAACACCATATCCACCACTTCGTCCTTGCCGATTATGACCTTTTTCACTTCATCTGTTATCTCACGCATTTTTTACCCTTCTTTCTTACCACTGTGAAAACTCCCACTGCGCACAGCACCGCTGCCGCAGATATCACATACACTGTCACGTTTTTATCCTCCGCCTCTTTTATTATCTCGTCAGCAGAAGTGACCTTTTTCCGCTCGCTTTCAGGAAGCTTTTTTATCCTCTCTGCGGTCTTTTCCAAAAGCTCCTTTTTGTCTTTTCCAACACTATCAACAGGATAAAGCTCACGGCTTATGATACTGTTAAGGTCTGATACCTCACTGTAAAGCTCGTTTGCTTTGGAGTTCATTTCTTCAAGCTCTGATATTATCTTATCCCTGTCGGAAAGGCTCTCGTCAGCCTTTGCATGGACTAAAAGCACAGCCGTAGCAGTGCAGTCCCCCGAAGTAACGCCGTTTTTTCTCAGGGCTTCAAGCTTGTTTCTGTCGCTTTTTGTAAAGCCTTTCTTGCCCTTATATATTTCCGTTTTCTCGATACTGTATACACAGCCGTTTCCATGGTCTGTCTGTGCAAGCTCCTCTGTGAAAGCCCTGTCGCTCAAGGTCAGGCTATATTTTTCTGCCGCATTTTCAAGCTCTGTACCGTATCTAACATATGTGCGTTCGTCACAATCAAGGTCGTTGAAAAGCTTTAAGGCTTTTTCTGCGCTCTCTTCGTCTGAGATATCCGAAAGCCTGCCGTTTATGCCGTCAAGCTTTTCACGCTGTAGAACTGAAAGCTCCTCTTTCATATCGTAAATACGTCGCATCGTAAGTTCAAAACGCTTTTGTGCCGCAAGTGCGCAAAGCGCCTGCCCTGTGGCAAGCTCGTCAGAATCACCGCCCTTTTCATGTGAAAATCCACCGTCGCTGTTCTGATAGGAAAGCAGGGCGGTCAAAAGGTCGGCATTTTTCACAAAACGGCTGTCAGTTTCGGGTTCGATACCAAGCGAACAAAGTGCTATTACTACCTGCGAATCAGCTTCTGCGCTTCCGAACGTACCTGAGCTGTCCTGCTTGCCGCTTAGATACTCCACCGCTTTGTCAACGCTTTTTCTAACATCGTCACGGGAAAAATCATTGTAATATGGGGCGATCGCCTGCAAAGCCATTGCGGTGATGTCGATATCGCTTTCACCTTTTGACAGCGAAAAGCCGCCATCGGTATTCTGCGAAGAAACTATCTCGTCAAGTATACGCTCTCTGTCAAACTCTGCACCCTCCGGGGTCTTGTAGCCCATTGTATCAAGGGTCAAAAGTGCAAATATCCAGCCGTTAAGGCCCTGTTTGCCTACGGAATTATTTTCATCTCTGCCGTAAACACCGCCTTTTACAAGGTCCATCCCCCCAAGGTCGGCAGGGTCGCCTCCCATTGCGGAGGCTGTTATAGCACACCTCTGCCACTCGGTAGCGTTGTCGGTATCTGAAAGAGCTTTCACACGCTGAGAAAGCGCAGTGAGATAAGCCTCATAGTCCTCCTCAAAACCAAAGCGTGAAATACCTATGGCAAGCCAATCGGAGCTTCCTATGCCTGCGTTTTGCAGAAAATCCCCCGAAAAAATGCTCTCGTCCTGAGAAATGCCCATTTTGTCACGCTGCCACTGACAAACCTTTTCTGCGCTTTCAGTTATCCTGTCCCTTTTATCTGCGTTATCTGCATTCACCGCAGGAACATTTGTCAGAAGCATTACTACCCCTGCAAACACCGCCACTAATCTGCCAAGAAAACCTCTCGTTTTCAACAATATCCTCCTACCATGTTTTATCATAGCTATCCTGTGATCCTGTTATATCTCTGCCGTAGGCAACTGTGAACGCAAGCCTAACAGTGTCGCCGTCGGTGAAGTTCACCTTGCCCATGCCGTATGCAGGCATATTGCCGTTTACAGTGTACACCCAACCTGAGCCGTAGGTGTAGTCAAATTCTCCAAGGCTATCGGCATACTGTGTGTTGCTGTCTGCAATGCCGTCATTTTTTATAAGCTCCGCAAGCTCGCTGTTTACTGCTCCACCTGCAAACGCACCGCTTTTGTGTATTCGGCTTAGATATCTCTGATCGCCCTTGCCTGTAAAGTCACCTGTGAAGCCGTTTTGCTGAAGAAAACGCTCTATAATGTCAACGCCTGTGTCCCCCTCGTATATTGCCACCTCTGAGCCTGCGGCAAGCTGTCCAAGCCCTATGGTATCGGCGTCAAAGCTCATTGTTATAACGCCTGTCTGCTCGCCCTTTTGTGCGCTGACAGAATTTATGGTATAGGCATGATCCGCATATCTGCCCTCGGGGTCATACACCCTTATTTCAAGAAGATTTGCCCCGCCCGAAAGCTGGAGATAATAGGCTGAGTTCCTGTCCTGTGCGATACACTCAACAGAAAGCCCATTGAGCCAGACCTCTGTCTTGTCGGCATATATCCTTCCGCCCTGATAGTCCTGTGCGTTAAATCTGAGGGTGAAGCCCGAGCCTTTCACTGTCTGTCCGTTGGTGACGTTTATATACGTTATCTCAGGTCTTGTGGTATCGTCAGCAATGGGTACATAGGTGACAGTGAAAGATCTGTCTATCTTTTTGTCACCGTCTTTTGCATAAAGCCTTATACGGTTATCACCGCTTTGGATGGTGCAGGTATAATTATCTCTGCCCGAAAGCTTTTTACCGTTTAGAATAACGCTTAGCTTTGCACTGCCACTTTGACCTTTCATTCTCGCATAGAAGCTAAAATCGGCGTCATTTACAGTGCGGTCATAAAGGTCGGTATCGATGGAAAACTCCGCAGGAGTGTATTTTATCTTGAAGCTTTTTTCAGCCTTTGAGCCGTCCTTTTCCGCAGAGAGAGTTATAGTATTCTCGCCCTCTGAAAGCTGTGCGGTAAAAGTTTCACCACCGGAAAGCTTTTCACCGTTGACTTTTACTATCAAAGGTATCTTATCACTGCCGTAAAAAGCTGTGGCTGAAAATGTTATGCTGTCTGAGTCAGTATCCTTATCCGCAAGGTCGGTGTCAAAGGTTATCTCCTTTTTGTCAAAATAAACTGTATAGTCCTTATAAGCCCTTTTCACCTGACCGCTTTTGTCTGCATAAGTGCAGGCAACACGGATAGTGTTTTTTCCTGCGTGAAGGGTAACGCTGCCCGAAAACTGATTTACAACGCTGCCGTTCACAGTGACCTGAACTTTCTGCACTGTGAGAGCCTTGTTTTTATGTGTTATTGTGAACTTATACAGGGCTTTTTTTACACGCTCGCCCTCTTTTATAGAGGTGGTGAAATATTCTGTGTCGGTGTTCTTTGTGACAGTTTCGGTCTTGCTGTCAGGCTTTTTCTTTACCTCGTCAGACTTATTTTCGCCTTGGATATTTATGGTAATATTTGTGCTCCCGCCATTTACTGTCGGGGAATTTCCGTCGCTTTTGTCAGCCTGCGGAGAGCTTTCTGTTGTATCTGTATTGCTGTCGCTGCTATCAGTGTTATCACTGTCATCTGCCTGTGAGCTGTCCATATCTGAGCTTTCGTCATTTGGCTGAGAGCTTGTTTCATAGCCCTCTCCGCCCTGTCCGTCCTCCTCCGCAAGGCTTTCAGACAGTACTGAAAACGGATTTTCAGGGGTCTTATAACTACTCATATTATAAAAACGCATACACAAAAAAGCCGCTGCGATAAAAAACGCCGCTGCTGACAGCATTATTATTTGCCTGTTTTTTTGTGTATGCTTTTTCATAATATTCTCGCTTTTCATATCACAGAAAATGCCCGCCCCCTGAAAATAGAGGGCGAGTATCCTGCAAAATAACTTATATCTTAATTGTCTTATTTTTTTACTTTCTCTTTCTTGAAACTGTAAGCGCTCCGCTGATAAGAAGTGCAAGACCTGCTACGCAAACGCCTGCTGTCGCACCTGTGTTAGGGTTAGCCGCACCTGCGTTATTTGCTGTCTTTGATGAGCTGTCAGCCGCCTTTGATGTGTCAGCACTGCTTACTGACTCTGCGGCTGATGAAGTGGCAGAAGATGTATCCTCAGAGTTTGCAGAAGATACTGTGCTTTCGGAAGATACGTCAGATGAGCTTACAGAGCTTTCTGCTTCTGATGAAGAGCTTGGTGTCTTGAGTTCTTCAAGCTTTTCCTCTGCGGCCGTAAGAGCGTCAACATTGCCTACATATTCCTTAAGGTCGCCAAGAGCGTCATAAGCGGCTCTTGCTGCCTTGATGTCATTCTCGCTGTCAAGTGTTATCTCGCCAAGATCACTGATAAGCTTCTCAACAGCCTTTACGCTGTCATAATCCTCTGCTGCAAGAACTGTTACGTCGATAGTTGCTTCAACAGGTGAAACGGCAACGCCGGTTGTGTTTGCAGCGCCCTCGTTTGTCTTATCTCTGTACATACCATACTTGTATGTAACAGTAACGAAATCATCGTCTGCTGTAAGAGCTGTATCGTCGATAGTCACATAATCTGTAACGTCTTTCTTCGCGCCATTTTTGAGAACTGCGTAAACCTTCAAGTCGGAAGCGTCATAAGCTTCGCCCTCTTTGCATACTGTCTTAGCATTCTCGGTCACAAGCTTTTCCACCTCTGAGCCGACAGCCATTATGTAGCCTGAATCGTTCTTGAAGTAGATAGTGCCGTTTTCGTCTGCAACAAGGTCAGCTATAGCGTACTGAGCCTGAGCACCCGTTGGTGTGAAAAGTGACGGAGCTGTTTTCTTTCCGTTTACTATCTGAGCGTCAAGAACTTCTGTTACGCCCTTTTTATCCTTTACATAGCGGATAGCGCCTGCTGATGCGTTCTCTGAGAAGTAAACATAGTTATAGCCGTTCTCATTCACAACGCCAAGACCTGAGGTCTGTGGATAGCCCTTTGTTTCTGCCTTGTATGCTATCTCAAAACTGTCAAGGTCGATAACTGCGATAGCACTGCCCTTATAGTTGCCCCAGCCTGAGCCGTTTACACCAACATAAGCTCTGCCGTTAAGAACTGTAGGAGATGATGTGCTTGCACCGCCAAGTGGGATGCTGTCAAGCTTTGTGAAATTGCCCTCATCGTCTATTGTTGCCTTATAGAAATATCCGCCGTTAGATGTGAAATAATAAGCGTCTGTATCCTTATCGTAAGAAATAGTGCTTCTTACTCCTCCGCCTACTGTATACTCAGTATCTATAACGCTTCCTGAGGTCTTGTCAAGAGTAACTATTCTTGCAGGGTCGGTAGTATTTGCCTTTGCATTTTCCATGCCGAGAACGACAAAATCATCAGTTGCATATGCGCCTGCCCAATAGAAACCGCTTTTGTTTGTGAATGTCCACTTTGGTGACTTCTCTTCATCTGTTGTGTCAGGATCTTCGTCCTTAACGTCTATGCAGACATACTGATCGTCTTTTCCTGAACCATAGTTGCAGAAGCCTGTGTAGATACAGCCGTCATTATAGTAGATAGGGCTTACAGACTGTCCGCCAACGCTGTCCTTGTATACCCACAGCGACTTGAGGGTGTCAGCGTCAAATGCCTGAATTCCGCCGTTAAAGGCTGAGAATATCATGCCGTCTGCATAAGTAACAGGCTGGATAGCGTAGCTGTTTGTGCCTGCTCGCTGTCCAACTACTGAATCCACAACGCCCGTTTCCTTGTTCATTCTCATGAGCTTGTCGCCGGATGTATAAACGATATAATCTCCAACGATAGCCACAGGCGACGGACCATCGTTCCAGCTTTTTCCTACCTTAGTTGCCCAGTTAAGCACTGCGTTATCCGCACTGTCAGGGAGGACCGATGTTGTTACATTGTTGTTTGTTCCGTCTGAAACAAATGCGCTTACACACACGCTCAGACTAAGAGCAGTCGCAAGAGCGAAGCTGGCTGTTCTCAAAATTTTCTTCTTCATTCTTTTCTGTCCTTTCGTTGATACACACTGTTCCGCCGTCAATGCACTTTTTATGAACACCCCGACCACAGCAAAAAATGCCCTTCCGCCGAAACGAAAAAGCATTCTATCCGCTTTACTGCCTGCACAGCGATAAAGCAGACCGTCATCTTCATCGCCCAAGACAGAAATAGTCAACGAAAACACAGCAGATACCTGACTTATGACAGCGCACAAAAAGCCTGTCAAACACAGTAATGGCGGTTGTGCAGGATTTGGACCTGCTTCCCTGACGGCAAGGCTTTCGCCCTGACACGCTCTACTCAGCTAACAACTTTTCAAACTGTGCTTTCTTAATATTCACATCATGATAATTATACCATATCGCTATGGATTATTCAATAACCTTTTTACACCACTAATAAGCCCGATACAACGCCGTTTTTGTGGCATTTTCATAAACTCATAGACTGAAACTTTGTTGGATATAGTTTTAGGCTATACCCTATGTGTCATCGGCAGAATTTAAATTTTCCAATGCATACTCACAACACTGTATAACGAGCTGATTAAAAGAAATATCATTCTGTGCCGCAAGCTTTTCAAGTTTTTCTATTAGTGTGTCAGGCATTCTTATTGTTTTATTTGATGATGTCGGCTTCTTTATCTCAAACATTTAGCACACCCCGCTGCTTTTAAACTTGTTCCCATGCTATAATTCTAACTAAAAACATTCATAAATAATAGACTTAAAATTGCAAGTAAAAAATACTTGCAATTTTAAAACAAGTATGCTATAATAAGCGTAAAGCAACGCTTTAGTAAAAATAAGAAAAGGGGCATTTATTTATGAAAACAATAAAGTACAGGATATCACTTCCAACGGCATATCTCAAAGGAGAGGTAACACACGAACAAAATTTTGTAAAACTCAAAACACCAAATATTCTTTTCTCCCTTCTTGCCATAGGCACAAAAACTGACGTTATACCTGTAAATCAGATTGCAACCGTAACAAGAACATTTAATTGTATAGGTGTGATACTTCTGTTTGGCATTATACTTATGTGGTCTGGATTTAGTGTTATTTCAGCTTCAAAGATACTTTCACTTTCATCATCACTTGCACCTATCATACTTATTCTTTTAGGTGTTTTAATTATTATAACTTCGTTTCAGACTGTTATTACGATAAAAACAACATCAGGAGAATCACTGAAAATATCAGTCCTGATATTTGATCGGTCAAAAGCTCTTGAAATAGAAGATCTTATAAATCAGCTTATCTCTAATCGACTTGACGACACAAACAATCGTCAGCAAACCGACAGAATAGTTGAAGCAATAACCAACAAATAACAACAAAAAAAGCCCCCATATGTATCGTAAACATACGGGGGCTGAATTATACCCTCAGTTTCTCCTCCAGCTCCGTGTCAGGCTTGACAGTGATAGTGTAGTTGTTTGTAAAAATAACCATGCCCGGCTTTGAGCCGTTTGGCTTTTTAACGTTTCTTATGAAAGTGTAGTCAACGTCCACTCTGGAGGAATTCCTTCCCTTTGAGTTGCAGGCGGCGATTATTGCCGCTTCCTCTATTGTCCTGTCAGGTGGCATTTCCCCGTCGCAGGTGACGATAACGTGGCTTCCTGTGATATCTTTGACGTGGAGCCAAAGGTCAGTTTTTTCAGCCTCCTTACAGGTGAGGCGGTCGTTCTGCTTATTGTTCCTGCCTACCCTTATTTCATATCCGTCAGAAGAACGGTATCTTATAGGCGGCAGAGCCTTTGGAGGCTTGCCCTTGAACTTTGAGCGCTTTACATAGCCCTCCTGAAAAAGCTCCTCACGAAGCTCGGCTATATCACCCTCCGTCTGCGCCCTCGTGAGAGAATCGAAAACAGAATCCAGATACTTGACCTCCTGCTCGCCCTCTGCAATAAGCACAGTGAGCTTTTTCTCTGCGGTGTCGAGCTTTCTGTACTCCTTATAATACTTCTGAGCGTTCTGTGTTGGCGTAAGTCTTTTGTCAAGTGGTATCTTCACTGTAGGGCAGTTCTCGTCATAAAAGTTCTGCACCTCCGCATATGCCATGCCCTTTTGGAGTGTATAGAGATTTGAAGTGATAAGGTCACCGTAAATGCGGTATTTTTCCCTGTCCTTGCACTCTTTAAGCTCCTCACGCTGATTTTGCACACGCCTTTGAGTTCTCTCGGAGGTGTTTATAAGAAGCTTGAATAGGTCGTTGGCTTTCTGCTTTATTCTTGAAAGGGAGTCCCTCTCCGCATAGAAATAGTCCAGAAGAACGCTTGGCGACTCGAAGCCTTTTGTCACCATGAGCGCACCATACTGCGTTATATCGCAGAAGCAGAAATCTTTGAGATTGCCCTCTTTTGTTTTCAGCACTGTGTAGACGTTAGTGCCGTCATTTATGCTGTCACGGACTTTCGAGAAATAAAACCACAGCCTGTCCGCAGTGTCTTCGCTTAGCTGTCCGGCTGTTATCTCAGCACCCCTTGCCGCAAAGAACACAGCTTCCCTTGCGAACACTGGTGAAATGCCCTCAAGCGTTTTCATTATTGCCTTTGAAAGCTCCGCCGTGGGGTTTTCGGCTATCTTTGCAAGAAATTCTTCTTTTGTACATTCCATAAGATTCAGCCTTTGCTCTCTTGGGGGCAAAGTATACTGCGCACCGGGAAGAACCATTCTCACTGATGACATTTCCTGTCCCACACGCTTTATGCTGTCTATTATCCTGCCGTCCTCACGATAGAGGATAAGATTTGAACGCCTGCCCATTATCTCCGCCGCAAGTGTGAGATTCACCCTGTCGCCCATTTCGTTGGTGGCTTCAAAGTCAAAAAAAAGTATACGCTCAAAACCGTCCTGCCTAATGGCAGTAAGTCTGCCCCCTGCAAGATGCTTTCTCATGAGCATACAGAACATAGGCGGTGTTTTCGGATTTTCTATATCCGCCGTTGTTATATGGACCCTTGCCGAGCCTGCACCTGTGCTGAACATAAGCTTCTGCGCACCCTCTTTAGTGCGGATAGTCATTATAAGCTCCTCTCGTGAAGGCTGGTGTATCTTATCCACCCTGCCGTCAATAAGAGGGTCAAATTCTTTTCTGAGCAAGCTCAGATAAATTCCGTCCAATGCCATTTTACTTACCTGCTTTTTATATTACTTCAACTATATCCCTGTTGCTTACGGCTATCTCTACTCTCAGATCGCTGAACTTGTTTTTCAGCTCGTTGGCGATAAACTCGCAGAAGATATTTTCCGTATAGAAATGACCTGCGTCTATAACAGAAACGCCCATATTCCCGCCGTCTATAAAAACGTCATGCTTTACGTCACCTGTCAAAAGCACCTGACAGCCTTTTTCTGCTGCATCAGCAAGGAACGAACCGCCTGAACCTGAGCACACTCCCACACGCCTTATCTCACGCTCGCCGCCGCTGAAACGGACTACTCTACAGCCAAGAACGTCCTTTGCCCTCTGTGCAAGCTCACGGACGTTCATGCCGTCACACTCGCATACATATCCACAGCCAACGCCATGCTCTTCATGCAAAGCGCTCTCAGGTTCAAGACCAAGCATTTTGCAAAGCACGTCATTCATTCCGCCCTCTGCGGAGTCGAAATTTGTGTGCATGGAAAGAGCGTTCTTTCCCCCTGCCGCAAGTATCACAGCAGGGTCGTTCGGCACGAGGGTCTTTAGTCCTCTGAAAATAACAGGGTGGTGGGTGAGAACAAGGTCAAAGTCACGCTGACAAGCCTCTCTTGCCACCTCGGCGGTGCAATCCAGTGCCACCAGCACGCTCCTTACCTCTGCGGACATTTCTCCCACGTTAAGACCGCTGTTGTCATAGCCCTCCTGCAAATGGTAAGGTGCAATATCATCTATAAAACTATAAATATCATAAACCGTTGTCATTTTTGTCAGCTCCTTTTTGTGTGTCTGATGTGCTGTCAGGGATATTTCTGTCCTTGATAACTGCGTCAAGAAGTTCGTAAAAGCCCGTGATGAATGTTGTCACTACGATAACCACCAATGCAGGCATCATAGCGACAAAGGGCAGATAGTTGAGTGCGGGAAACAATGTGCCTCTCGACAAAGCCTCTGCCACATCTTTTTCGCAATGAGTATAGACAAAAGTCATAACAATGGTATGTATAACAAGCGGAATAAATGTAAAGCTGAGCCAGTAAAAGGCTTTGCCCACGTTTGGTTTCTTAAATTTAAAATAAAAACCTATATACGCACCCAAAGCAACAACGCCGCTTAATATCACGCTTGCACCGCCGGGACTTACCATACAGAACGCTACGATAAGCAACACCGAAAATATCGTCACGGAAAGCTGCATGGCTATGCCTATCCCCAAAGCTTTCAGAAATTTCATTTTTGCCCCATGTTTTTTTGTATCATATTTTTTTCAACGTTTCAAGCTCGCTCTGTGCAAGCTTAACGAGCCTTTCACCTAACTCCTTTTTGTCCTCGGACTTCATCATTCCGCTGCCTGCAACAAAAATTCTTTTTGCCTGCCTTGCGATATACTCTTTCCCCTCGCCCTCAGGCTTAACAAAGCCGAACTGCAAATATCTGTCATCACATTCATAGGACGGCGTTTTGCCTGTATACACCGCCTGCATGACAGAATATGCAAACAGCCCCTCTGTGCAGGCAAGCTCTTTTTTCACCTCAAAGCCGTTGTCATAAAGCCACTTTCTAAGCACGTCCCATTTTGTCATAGGCTGTAAAACGAGGTTTACGCTGTTTTTCACCCACGGACATTTTTCCAAAAGCCTTGCAATAAGCTCACCGCCCATGCCTGCCATAACAACGTCTGTTATGCCCTCAGGCGGAACATTGTCAAGTCCGTCTGAAAGCATTGTTCCAATGCGGTCTGAAAGCCCCTCACGGCGGATATGCTCCTCAGCCGACTTTAGCGGCATTGGTGCAACATCACAGGCGAGAGCCTTTTTGCACATATTTTCCTTTATCATAAAGCAGGGCAGATAACCATGATCTGTCCCCACATCGCATACAAAATCTCCCGTACAAAGCTTTGCACAGGTCACAAGTCTTTTATCCAAAGCTTTCCTCCAAAGAAAAAATCGCCGCTCGCCCCCTAAAAAGGCGGCTGGGCGGCGAAAGTAGTTCCAAACGCTTATTCTGCAAAATGCTTGTTGAGCTTTTCGAGCATTTCCTCAACAGGAACGCCATGAACAGCACAAGCCTCTTCAAGAGTTTCGCCTCTTGACGCTGGGCAGAACAGACAGTGCATACCCATTTCCATAAAGTATGGTGCTGTATTTTCATCAGCGTCCATTATATCGCCTATAATAGTATCCTTTGTAACTGTGAATGCCATTTTATATTCCTCCTATCATGATAGACCACGCACCGCAAACGCTTTGCGTTATACCTATATTATAACCAATCCTGAGAAAAAAAGCAAGCCCTTTTTAAGGCAATACCGCACAAAGATCGTGCGTCAGATGCGTAGTCAGATTTTTTTGTGTGATATGACGGAAAATCTGCAAGCAAATGGCGTGCAAAGCCGTCAGGCGGGCTTTGTGCGGTGTTGCCTTATATATTATAATGTATCGCCCTTATCAACATTTATAACAGCGTTGTATCTTCCGTCAAATTCTGTAAGCCGTTTTGATATTTTTGCTTTTACCTCACTGTCTGAAAGTCTGAAATCAAAAGGCACTACCACGTCAAAGATAAGATTTTCACGGTTTTCTCCCTTTGTCATTCTGAAATCGTGTATGCTAAGGCATTGGTCGATAGACTTCACAACGTCTGTTACTATCTTTTTAGTTTCGATAGTTTGCTCGTCATGATCTGCCACCGGATCCATATGTATAGACACTGCGCAGTGATATTTTTCTTTCATGCTATCCTCAAGATCGTCTATAAGCTCATGAGCCGCCATAAAGTCCATTTCACATGGCACTTCAGCATGAAAAGAGATAACGGTATTCCCTACGCCATAATCATGTATGAGCAGATCATGGATACCGATTATCTCAGGAAAGCTCATTGCGGTATCAACGATATCCTGAACGAACTCCTTATCGGGCTTTGAACCGAGAAGCGGCGAAACGCTGTCCTTGCAGGTCATAAAGCCTGAGCGGAAGATAAAGAGAGCAACGAGAACGCCCATATAGCCGTCTATGTTTATGCCTGTGAACGCAGAGAATACCATTGCAAGCATAACAGCTCCTGTTGCGGCGCAATCGGAAAGGCTGTCAGCGGCAGAGGCGAAAAGCGAGGTAGAGTTTATCTTTTTCCCAAGCTTTCTATAGAAATACCACATCCAAAGCTTCACAGCCACAGAGCAGGCAAGTATCACAAAGGTCATTACCGAGAAAGCAAGCTTATCGTGGGCAAAGATCTTTGAAAAAGAAGATTTTCCAAGCTCAATGCTCATCATCATTATAATAAACGAAATGACAAGACCTGAGATATACTCCATTCTGCCATGACCGAAAGGGTGGTCTTCATCTGCGGCTTTGGCCGCCATTTTAAATCCCACTAGCGACATTATAGACGAGCCTGCGTCGGACAAGTTATTGAAGGCGTCCGCCATAACGGACACAGCCCCTGACACAAATCCTGCAATAAGCTTACCGAGGAAAAGCATGATATTAAGGACTATACCAGTACATGAGCCTAGGTAGCCATATTTTTTTCGGACGTTTTTATCTTTCACGTTATCTCTGTCTTTTATGAATAATCTTATAAGAAGTGCTGACATATGAATATCCCCTTTTGTTTACCAAAGTAAACTTATAAGTTTATCTACTATTATAACACATAATATTACAAAATCAAGTGCAAATGCTTATTTATATGGATATTCGCCGCAGCAGGCAATATGCAGCCACTTATTTCTCATTTCAACCACATAATAAAATTTTCTTTTCTGTAGGTTTGTCAATCATATTGGACACTATTATTAAGAAATTCGATAGGCGAAAACCATTTGAGGGGACGCATAGGACGGTTGTTTGTTCGACTTAAACGTGCAGCTAGCTGCACGTTT